>JABWCO010000221.1 GCA_013360185.1 Bdellovibrio sp. | reverse complement strand
AGCCGATAAAAATAATCCACGAGGCGGCCAGTAAAACAAACGGTGAAAAAGCCGGAATCCACAGATAAAAGGTGTCAAAGACCCAAGCAGATAAGGCGGCCAGCAGGGTGCCGATCCACAGAATTGCAAACAGTGCCACGGATTGTGGGTAAGTCGTTATCAGAAAAACCGCGAGAAGCATTAAGATGAAAAACGCGACGGCATACCATGCAAATGGCAGACGACGAATCCACTTATCACCAAGGACTGTGTCGGCGGCATGAGCTAGAATTTCCGTGCGTGACAAGGTGCCAATCGGAGTCATATAAACAGGAGACGACGAGGTTTCGGCGCCAATCAAAATGATTTTGCCTGTGAACGCATCGGTGGGGACTTCGTCATACATGATTTCGCTGAGGGTGTATTGCGTGAACACTCGGTTGCTGCCACGGAAGTTGATTGGCAAGCCGGCCTGTTTAGTGGGAAAGCTTTTGCCGGTGATTTTTTCGACCAAGTGAGGCATGTCTGTGCGCTGCGGGAAGACTCGGCGAACGACACCATCTTCGTCGCGACGGACTTCATTATTGCCCAAGTTGCTCCACGTGCGATTGCTAAAGACCGGAGTCAGAACCCGTTCTAAACTGTTTGTGGTCGAGGCCCATGTGATGCGTGGATCTAGAAATAACTTTTGTTCATCTGGATACAAACGTACCGTACCGACGTTGTCGCCAAAGTACAATGTGACGCCGACGGATTGTGGATTTTGGTGCAGGATGCGCAACAAAAGTTCTGACCAAATGGCTTTGTTCCAAAAGAAACTATCGGTGATGTCGGTGACTTCACTCATGTTGTCTAAGAAGTTTGTGCGAGCATCATAGATCGAGGCAAAATCAGCTTGGCGGATCGTAATTAAAACAATTTGGGCAGAAGTCTTTTGATCTCCACGTAAGTGAAAGCGCTGGTCATAAGCGTTGATTTCGTCACTGGAAAGAGCCAGGCAACCGATGGTCCAGCATAGGATACCACGCAGCCAAAATCCGCGGCGGCGGGAAAAGAATCGAAGTAAGACTTCGAAGCGCAGTTTAAGGAGTTCCATTGAGTCATTTTGCACGCGTCGCAACATAGCAAATTTATTAAGAAATTCAACCATTAAAAGGGCTTACGAAGACACCGGGAACAAGGTATATTGAAAAATATGCAGGTTTTAGAAGGTGTGAATCAGCTCCAGTCTCCGTTGCTTTCTTCTGTGGTCACTATAGGCAATTTTGACGGTGTGCACTTGGGGCATCAACAGTTGGTAGAAAATGTGGTTCGCGAGGCGCGCTATTACGGGGTGCCGTCGGTGGTCTATACTTTTCATCCTCATCCCGTAAAGGTTTTACACCCGGAAAGACCGACCTACCGGTTGTTTGACCTCAAGGATCAGCAAGAACAATTCGCCAGCCGCGGCATTGAATACGTGATCATTGAAGAGTTCACAAAAAAATTTTCGCAGATCACGCCGCAGGATTTTTTAGATAAGTACATCGTTGCGAAATTGAACCCGAAAACCTTAGTCGTTGGCCATGACTTTTCTTTTGGTGCCGATCGTTCGGGCAATATGCAGTTTTTAGAAAAGTATTGTGCCGCCAGGGGTATTCGTCTGATCATGATTCCACCTTTTCAGCATGACGGAGGGGTTGTTTCTTCCTCGCGCATTCGCGACAAATTAAGAAGCGGAGAGGTGGAACAGGCCAACTCGCTCTTAGCCCGTACCTATTACGTGCGCGGTCATGTCGAACAAGGATTTCAAAGAGGTCGGACTATCGGCGTACCCACCGCAAATATTCACCCGGACGTGGAATTTATCCCACGCCAAGGGGTGTATTGTACGCTGACAAAAATTGGGGGGCATCTGCATCCCTCAATCACCAATATTGGTGTCAATCCAACCTTTCAACAAAACGGCAAAGGTCTGGTAAAAATCGAAACCCACATTTTTGATTTTGATGCTCAGTTGTACGGTTTAGAAGTCGAAGTTTATTTGCTGCACTTTATTCGTGATGAAATGAAGTTCGGTGGCGTTGATCAGCTTAAAGCGCAAATCCAAAAAGACATTGCAGAAACACGCAGGTATTTTAATGAGCACAGTCAAGATAGTTGAGGTTCGCCCCGAGGGGGTAAGTCCTTTTGTAAAGTATCTGACATTTCTTTCGGAAAAAAAGGGGTGGGGCTGGGATATCCAAACAGTGCCCGAATTTTCTAAAGATCTGTTTAAACAAGCCACGGCTCTGAAGGTGGCTCCGGCTTTATCTGATGTGATTTTGCCACAACTTTCGGTGATGCCGACTCTCGTACGCAATGTAGAATGTTTAGATTCGTTTTTTAACGAAGGCGGTGCGTGGTATCCACGTCTGCTTATTCATGAAGCTTTGCGTTTGGTTTTAGTTTCTGAA
>JABWCO010000100.1 GCA_013360185.1 Bdellovibrio sp. | reverse complement strand
GTCGTTCCAGGTCCATCCGCTCACGGAATACATGCAGCAGAACTTCGGCATGCACTATACGCAGGACGAGAGCTACTACCTGCTCCATGCCGAACCGGACGCCACGGTCTACCTCGGCCTGAAGGACGGCGTGGAACCCGCCGCCATGTTGCGTGACCTCGCGGCGGCGCAGGCGGGCACGGCGCCGTTTGACGCCGACCGCTACGCGAACCGATTGCCGGCGGAGAAGCACGACCATTTCCTGATCCCGGCCGGCACGGTGCACTGCTCGGGCGCCGGGGCCATGGTGCTGGAGATCAGCGCGACGCCCTACGTCTTCACCTTCAAGCTCTGGGACTGGGCGCGCCTTGGCCTCGACGGCAAGCCGCGCCCCATCCACCTCGCGCACGGGGCGGCCAACATCCAGTGGGACCGCACGACCGCCTGGACCATGAAGCACCTGGTGAACGTCATCACGCCGATCGCCACCGGCGACGGCCGGCGCGAGGAGCGCACCGGCCTCCACGAACGCGAGTTCATCGAGACGCGCCGGCACTGGTTCACCAAGGCGGTGCCGCACCTGGCGTTCCATTTGCAAATACAGATCTTTACGTATACGGATCCACTTATTCAAATCATTCGAGCTGTCATTCAAGTTGTTACTCAAGCTGTCTTCCTTGATAGCATCTTTGGATTTTTACATAATTTTGATTGATTTCAAACATGAAACTACGATTCAATGAGGGCATGAAAAATACTGCCACAAAAAACAAGTTTCTTCTGGTCGCACTCCTGTCTACTTTGGTTGCTGTTGGTGTACACTTGTACCTAACAAGTCATTACTACGGCTTGAAATTCGGAACAATCGAAGGCACTTCCGTTTGTAACATCAACGAAGTTATGAACTGCGATGCGGTCACGGCCAGTAAGTACTCTGCATTTTTAGGAATTCCGATTGCGCTGTGGGGGGCGATCACAAATTTAATTCTGCTTTACTTCATTGCTGTGTCGCGTTTCAACCTTGTTCAAGATAAAGACAAGACTTCACGTTATGCTTTAATGTTTTCAGGCATCACTTTGCTGGCTTCTTTGGTAATGGGTGCAATCTCTACAACCATGGAAAACCTTTGCATCTTCTGCCTAAGCGCCTATGCGCTTTCGATCATCGGCTTTGTAAGCCTTTGGATGGGCACTGACGATAAAAGTATTGCCACTTTAAGCGAGGACGTTAAAGACGTTTTCTCTGCGGAACGCTGGGTTGCCGGTTTCGTCGTTGCGATCCCGGCATTGGCTTTCCTGGGAAATCTTATGTATCTTGAAAGTCAGGGTTTTTCAAAAATCGCCAAATTGGCTGAAGAAAAAGTCGCTTACTGGCAAGTTTCTCCAGTACAAAGCTTCGATGCGACCAAGGGACTGAGTTTGCAAAAAGGCACGATGGAACCGGTCATGACGATTGTCGAGTTCGCTGATTTCCGTTGTCCACATTGCAAACACGCGGCCCCTCCTTTACACGCTTTTACTAAAAGTCACCCAGATGTGAAATTGATCTTTAAGCCTTTCCCTCTGGATGGAACCTGTAACGAAGCGATCACGGGCGGCGGCGACGGAATCTCCTGCGGACTTGCCTCGGCGGTCATGTGCGCCGAAAAATTGGCTAACAAAGGCTGGGTCGCTCACGATTATTTCTTCGACAATCAAATGGAGATCATACAAAGCAGCAACTTAGATAAGAACCTCGAAGACGTTTCAAAAAGTGCGGGGCTTTCTTTAGAGGAATTAAAAGCTTGCGTAAAAGATCCTGCGACTCAAGAACTCATTCGCAATATGGCGGCCGAAGGAAAAACTGCACAAATTCAAGGAACACCCGCTGTGTTCGTGAACGGCAAGGTCTTAAGCGGAGGACAGTTAATCCCCGTCCTTGAGGCCGCATATCAGACGTTAAAGAAGTAATTTAAGTTTTTTTTAAAATCCGGTTTTTTCAGCCAACCAGTTGGCAAGCTGCCCGAAGGTATCGTCGAAGACAACCCAACTTGTCTTCGCCAGGCCGTGATAAACATCTAGCCAAAATGCCAACAAAACAATTGCAAGGCCCGCAATCCACAGGGCCTTCACCACATAGATTGTCGATCGAACATCCTGAATGCGCAGATCTGTTTGTATTTTCTCTATAACTTTAAGTATGCTCTGCAATTCCTTAAAGTGTCCCTTGAACTTTTCACGCAATTCTTGCTGTTTGGCCCGAGTAAGGGAGTTGATTCCTGGAAAGCTGCGTTTTGCTTTAATAGCGTAGATTAAATCGATAGAATGACTGACGTAACGCCCTACTTTATCTTTAAAGTTAGGGTACTCAGAATCCTTTTCAAGAAACTCTTTAAGCTCCTCAATCGCGCGGTCATAACGTTCTTCTAAAATCCAGCAAGAAATATTATAGCGGAACGAATCGGGTTTCCCCATCTCGGTCCGATCAATACCCACATCGAACAATGGGGCTTCATTTGAACTGATCTCTGCTTCCGCAGGTGCGCTGGATTCTTTTACTGCTGGTACTGCCATGTTTTACTTTTCGGCTTTTCTATCCAGAGGTTGAGGCTTTTTCACGGCACTTAGGTCTAGTCTTATCGACCTAAGTTTGACTCTTTATGTATCAGTCTGAGAATATCAAGTCTGGGCGACCTAGACTTCATGGAGGAGGGCTATGGAAACCGAATCTTTCCAGACCGCGCAATTAGGACATCTTGATTTTCAACAAACGCAACAAGACCAAAAATCTGTTGGGAGCATCCCATTGCCTGATGAGTTACCGCGACGACCTGACCTTAATCATTTGCCGCGAGAAATTCTAAAATCGGCTACGGTCGAAAATCTGATCTCGCAAAACGAAGATCTGATGGCGCGATTGAAAGTTGCTCTTCGCCGTCTTTCAATCCTTGAAACTGAAAATCAAAAGATGAATGACGAGACCAACAAAGCTCGCCTTTCGCAATCAACTTTCACTGATCAAATTTTGATTTTTAAAGAGAAAGACTCTTTGTGGCGCCAGAAGGTCGACCAACTTGAAAGAGAAAAACAAGTTTACTCTGAAAAGATGCATCAGTTCCAAGAAAAAGCTCGCAATATGGAATCTGATTTGGCTCGCCACGTGAAGTATCACGAGCGCATCAAAACTCAGGTAAAGCCGTACATTTCTCAATTAAAAGAATACTCGAACACTCAGGATCTGAAGATCCGCGATCTTGAAGGCTCCCTTGCGCAAAGAGAAGCTTTGTTGCGCGATCTCCGTCACCAGATTATCGAGGTCACCAAGAATTCGCGTTACCAAGTAGAAGCCTCCGAAAAAAGATCTCAAGAAATGGTGTCCTTTTACGAAGGGCAAATCCAAACTTTGCAACACGAGCTTCAAGTTCTGCAAGAAACGCAAGAAGAACTGGAAATCAAGTCAGTGAAGTTGCATGCCGCCTTAGAAAAACAGGACGCTTTAGAAAATGAAGTGGTCACTCTTCGTCGCAGCAAAGATGACATGAAGGATCGTCTAGATACAGAGATCGCACGTCAACAAGAGCGCCTCAGTGAGTTATGCCGTCAGAATCAAAAACTGGGTGTCGAGCATGCGGATTTACAGATTCGTGTCGTTGAAGACCAAGATAAAATTCAACGCCTAGAAAAAGAAAACTTCCAAATTCAAGAGCAGTTGGAAAGCTTAAGATATATGTGGTCCGCAAAGAACGAGGAAAATGAAAAACTCAAGGTTGCAGCCTCTGCTTTAGAGAGACTAAACCTTGAGTTAAGTCAGAAGTTAAACGAACTGCGCAAACAGGACGAACTTTAAAAGCTTTGTAAGGCGCCTTCGATGCTTTCGTGCATCTCTAAGCTAGCACAATGAGAAAAACTAAATAATCGCTGGAAATCCGGGCTAAGGCCCGCGATTTTCACGTTTAATTTATGGTTGGAATTTAAATCATTCAGAATGCTAAAAAAATTCTGAATCCCTGAAGATCCCACAAAATTTAGATTCTTAAGACAGAAGACCACTTTTTTATCGGAAAAGTTCTGTAGACACGCTTTTTTGAAAGACAGCGTTTTTTCGATCTCGATACGACCACTTAAAGACACGATGGTAATATCACCATCTAGCACCAGCTTAATATCCATTTAAACCTCACACGTAAAGATCTCTTCGGCACTTTCAAGCGACAATATAAGCCCCCGCGAGGCTAGATTCCTGTGAAATTTCGAACAACGCGGCATGAATCTACAACTCGACAAACGACCATGGTCTCCCTACAATAATTCAGTGCTTCTACGCTCGATCGTCTTGTTTTTATTAATACTTCTCTCTGTCCTCGTCACAGAGAGTCCGGCCTGGGCAGAGCCCACGGCAAAAATTCATGGCATGCTGATCAATGCGCAAAATATGCTTGGCGATAACACTCGAGATTCCGCAGAACTTGAGGGCGACGTCCAGATCGTCTTCCAAGGTCAACATATTAAAGCCGACAAAGCGCGGGTGTACAGACGGTCTCGCCAAGTGGAGCTTTACGGAAATGTTGAAATCATGGATTCAAAAAACACCATCGTCGGCGAACAAGTGTTTCTCGACTATGACAACAACACCGGAGTGATTTACAACGGCTATGTACAGTCTGGCTCCGTACTCTTTGCCGGCAGTCTTTTACAGAAAACCGGCGACTCTGAATATGTCGTAAGTTCTGCCGATTACACTGCCTGCACAAATTGCCCAGCCACTTGGAGCTTTTCCGGAACCACGGTGCGTGCTGAGTTGGGTGGTTATGCCTATATAAAAAATGCGATCTTGAAATTCGGCCACGTTCCCATTTTTTGGCTCCCCTATCTCATCGTACCGTTGAAAAGCGATCGTCAGTCGGGAATTCTTACACCGACTTTTGAGGTTTCCGATACCGGGGGCTTTGCTTTTTCAATTCCATATTTTTGGGCGATCTCGCGCAGCAGTGATGCGACGATCGAAGTAAAAGATTATGCCAAGAGGGGCCAAAAGGGACTGCTAGAATATCGCTATATGCTGAATGAAAATTCTTATGGAACTTTCAATGCCGCGAGTATCTTCGACCGCGCATTTTCAGACGATCCGCGTTTAAATCTTTATCGCCCTCTGACTGAAAAAAATGATCCCCTTGATCGTTGGTTTATGCGTTATAGCCATTACTTTGAAATGCCCGATGGAGGTGTACATCGAGCCAAAATGAATTTGGCAAGCGACTTACAATATCCAAAAGATTTTTCTGAGGAGACTTTAAACCACGGTGACGCCGCTATGGAAAATCGTGTTTCTTACACTAAGAACAAACAAAGCGAACACTACAGCGTCGATGCTTCCTATTACGTCAACTTACTGCATGGCGATCCTTTGGCTGGCAATTCGGATGCCGTTCACAGAATACCAGAACTTCGCTACTCGCAAACCCAACAAAGTATCGGCGACTCGAATTTTATTTATTCTTTCGATCTAAACCATACAAACTTTGCGCGCTCTGGAAATGCCTATGACGATATGACGGAACAAACCATCGATGGCAAAACCGTGCGCTTCCCAAAAAATACCTGCAACAACCCCCGATGGGAAGACGATCCCAACTGTCGGCGCGTTTATGATGGAAACTATGACCCGGCGATTGACCAACTCCGCACGGGTCAACGTCTGGATTTTCGTCCGACACTTTATTATCCAATGAAAATTACTCAGGGAGTGGATCTGCTTCCTAAGATTAATTACCGCGAAACTCATTACATGTTCAACGTGGATGACAATCCTCACCTAGTACGTCGGTATATACGAGCTGAACTGGGAACCCGCCTTAGCTTCAGTCGCACATATGGGAACACAGAAGATCCGCGCGGCACACGCTATAAACACGAGATGCTTCCGGAAATTACTTACAGCCGTTTGCCTTGGTTTTCACAAGACACCCATCCCTTCTTCGGCTCAGGGTCTATCCTTGAAGCCCCTTTTTCTCCCCGCGACAGTCTTAATGACTTAGACATCGGCAGCGAATACGGCGCACAGTTTGACTATAATGATCGTATTTACGATCGAAATTTTGTGACATTGTCCCTGATGAATAAGCTCACGGAAAAACACTGGGTCAATGGGACCCCTCAATACCGCCAAATTGGTTATTTAAAATTGTCACAATCATTTGACGAGTCACGTGAGAAAAAAAACGGCGAACCTTGGTCCGACCTAACTGCGACTTTGGATCTGCGCTTTGATAAACTTCAAACGTATTCGATCTTTAATTATTTTCCCTATCAAAACGTTACAAATTCCTCGTCACGCGTAAGAATTTCGAACAAAGATGGTCATTTTCTGCAAATTCACTTTACCCGTCTATACAGCATCACTCCTGGTCAGGCTGTGAATACGAGCGCCCGCCAAGAGGACTACACTCTGTCGGCAGGCCTCGTGTCGTCGTACATTAACCTAATGGGTAAATTTGTTTATGATGCGAATTGGGAAGAGTCCGTCAAACAACAAAAAATCAAATCATGGGCCTATATTGCGCAACTAAATCCCCCTGGAGATTGTATGCGCATCACATTTGCCCATGAACAAATCGCCGGTGGCGACACTCGCTTTAAACTAAACTTTGAGTTTACCTTCGATGGTGTCCCAAAACCTATCTTGCCACCGGAAGCTCTGGATACGTACGGTTTCTAGAATATCTTAATGATTTTTTAAAAAGAATAGATAACGCCGGCCATTTGCACACCGTCGACCTTGCCTTCTGCAAAAGTGGGTGCGATAGCAAAATCCGGTTGTTGATATTTTTCCGGCTCACGATTCATGTCGTATAAACCATACGCAATACCCGAGTAAAGACCGAGCGAAGCCCCTTTAGCGACGTTGCCCCACGACTCTCCGGGTTTGTCGACAAACGCAAGGCTGACAACCCCTGCACCAGCACCTAAAAGAGTGCCCCATGCGCAGCTCTTCACAAAAGAACGCAGATTCTGCGCCTGAGCCTGCGGCACCTGAAAAAACAAAAAAGCAAAAAGAAGAAAAATGGCTTTCGACATTCCTTATTGTCCCCCAACATCCGGGCCCTTCGTCAACCACTGATGTCTTCAATGATCGTGACCGCTCCGTCTTTTGTGACAAAAGCCCAGTGAACTTCAACCAACGCTTCAAAGTGCGCGGCCAAAAACTGCAGAGCCCGCACCAGACGTGCTTTTTGCTTCCAAGAAATTCGGTGCACCTGATAAGTCTGCAGATTCGCCGTCTTCACTTCAACCATCAGAATATGCCCCTCTGGTGACCGAAACAGGAGATCCACCTCAGCGAAGGGTGTTTTCAACCTTTGCGCTAAAATTTGATAACCTTTTTGATGGTAATAATTGAGAACATATTGCTCTGAATCCAGGCCCCGTTGATGGGCCCAGTAAAGCTTAGGTGAGGACGTATTCTTTGACGCCGGCAAAGGACTTGCGGTGCACTTCACACGGTCCATGGGCGACAATGCTTTGTTTGTGGACAGGCGTTGAGTAGCCCTTGTGCGCTTCGAATCCATAGTGAGGATATTGCTCCGCAAGTTTTTTCATCAAACGATCGCGCGTGACCTTAGCAACAATCGAAGCCGCCGAAATAGGTGCCGCCCGCAGGTCCCCTTTGATGATCGGAGTTTGCGCCAAGCCCTCTAAATTCGGAATCTTCATATTGCCGTCAACCAAGACGTGACCGGACGTCACACCTAAATTTTCTATCGCCCGCTTCATGGCCAATAACGACGCTTGAAGAATGTTAATTTCATCAATCTCTTCAACCGTTGCATAGCCAATACCAACGTGATGCTCTTTTAAAATAATTTCGGCCAATTCCTCGCGCCGCTCTTCGGACAAAAGTTTCGAATCTGTCACCAGATCGTTAGCTACATCGGATTTAAAAATCACTGCCGCCGCATAAACCGGTCCCGCCAAACATCCACGCCCGACTTCATCAACACCAATAATTGGCGACGGAGAAAAATCACGCCATTCGACTTTCGGTGGAATTTCTTTTTTTATTTTCGCAGATTTTTTTTCACCCGTCTTCGCAGACGAAGATTTCTTAGAAATATTTTTTTTATTCGGAGCTGCAGGTATTTTGATGGAACTCACTGGATGTCCTTGCTAATGCAAAGACTTTAAGAGGAGGCCTATAGCGAGTCACTGGGGAACTTTGTGCGTAATTGGTTTTTCCTGAAAAGCACACGGCGAGACACTTCGATCCGTAGTGCTTTTTAGACGGCAACGCCAAACGCAAAAAGACCCAGAACAGAAGTCCTAGGTCTTTTGATTTAGCTTTTGTTAAACGAACTAAAATCTATTCAGCTGCTGTTTTTGAAACAGTAACTAGTTCAGATTCAATTTTAGCAGCTTTACCTTCAAGAGCACGAAGGTAGTAAAGTTTAGAGCGACGTACTTTACCCATGTTTACGATCTCAACTTTATCAATCGCTGGAGAAGCAAACGGGAAAGTTCTTTCAACGCCAACACCTGCAGAGATCTTACGAACTGTGAAAGTTTTTTGAGCGCCAGATCCTTGGATCTTAGTCACGATACCTTTGTAAAGCTGAACACGTTCTTTTTCACCCTCTTTAACTTTAACGAATACGTTAACAGTGTCACCAGAGTCGAAAGATTGAATGTTTTTGTTAGCAGGTTTAACGCTTACACGACGGATCAGGTTTGTTTCTTTAGTAGTAGCCATTTTGCTTAAATCCCTTATAGCTGTCAGTTTTCACAAAAGTAAAACAAGGGTCTACCATGGACCCATGAGTCGGTCAAGACAGATACTTACTGCTGACCTAACAGAAAGATGGCGGTAATCCGCAGGTGGGGCTCCTCGAATGCTCTCTAAAACCCCTGAGCAAGACCCGATTAGATCGGCCGTCATTCCGAAACCAGTACCAAATAACATGAAAACGGGCTTCTTTTCCATATGCATTTCGTTGCGCAGCTCGGCAAATGAATACTTCTGCTTAGCCCATTCGACCCGCGCAGAGGTCGCGATCGTTAGACAATCCGGGACATTCCAGTCCGCCAGGGCTTTTTCCACGCTTTCCGCAGTTTTAACAGAACCCAACGCAGTTTTGCGCATAGGATTGAACTTAGACCCCTGTCCCGTGCGCCAATGATCCAAAACCCGCTCGACGAACATCAACTGTTCCTGCATGGGGTGAATAATGTAATATTTTTCTACTCCGTAAACCTGCGACGCCCGTGCGATATCGTGAATATCGAAATTGGTCACATTGGTCGCGACTGTTTTTTGCAGACGATCGCGGATCGGATAATGAACTAAACCAATAGCTAAACGCGGAACGTACGGAGTTTGTTCAGACATTAAAATCTTCCTCGGTCAAATCTTGAAGCCCTAGAACCTGCTTATCTTTATCAGAAAGACTCATAAAAAAAGACTTTAGCTCAACTAAGGGGGTCTTCTTTTTTTTCTTCTTTAAAGCTTGGTACTTAAGGTTTTCTTGATGAATGTATTCTAAAAATAAATCGGGACGCTTTTGTAAGGTCACCAACGCCGACACTTTGCTTTTCCATTCTTCAATCACCTTGTGATTGCCGCTTAATAAAACGTCAGGAACTTCTTGTTCAAGGTACACACGTGGACGCGTGAAGTTCGGGTGCTCTAAAAGTCCCGCAGAAAAACTGTCTTTATGAGCTGATTCATCATGCCCAAGTACACCAGGAATAAAGCGCGCCACAGCGTCTATAAGCACCAAGGCGCCCAGCTCACCACCCGACAAGACATAATCCCCGATAGAGACTTCTTCGTCGACATAGCTATTGATAATCCGCTGATCAATCCCACCGTATCGACCGCAAATTAAAACCAGGTGTTCTTCATTGGAAAAAGTTCGAGCCAAGTCGTCCGTCAGAGTTTTCCCTTGGGGAGACATGTAAATAATCTTGGAATTCTTATGTTGCACTTTGTGCAGAGTTTTTTCTAAAGTTTCTGCCAGCATGATCATGCCGTCACCACCTCCGAATGGACGATCATCCACGGTGCGATGACGATCATTCGCAAATTCTCGGGGGGTGTGAGCTGAGATGGCCAGATGATCCTTCTTTAACGCCTGACCAAGAACACCGTGGGTGACGGCTCCTTCAATCATCTCAGGAAAAAGAGTGATCACATCGATACGCAACATCTAGGCGTTCTCGAGATCAAAAAGTCCTTCAGGTAAATCCATAACAACGGCTTGATGTTTAAAATCAATTTTCTTAATGAAGGCATCTACAAAAGGCACTTCGACTTTTTTTCCATTAGCTTCAACGACCAAAAGATCCTGCACACCATTAGAAGAGAAGCCAACGATTTCTCCCAAAACTTTTTGTTCAGGGTCTTTAAGTTTGAAGTTTTTAATTTCGTTTAAATAGATACCCTCGCCAGGCTTAGAAATAAATAAGTCGTCAGAAACAAAGAACTCCATGTGCTCAACACCTTCAGCCGCGGTGCGATCACCGATTTCTTTGGCTTTAACAATAATGCCTTTTTTAAAAGGCTTTGTTCTTTCGACATCGAAGGTTTTGATGTCATCAGAGTCTTTCGCTTTTAAACCAAAGCTTTTCATTTTTTTTACCCAGGAAATATCACCAGAAAAAATCAAAACGTAAAGATCGCCTTTAAGGCCATGGGCTTCGCGTACTTTTCCAACCAATTTCATTTTTCAACTCCGTACAGTTTCGATTCTTTCATCGCACATATTTTTAAGGTGTCGTCCTCGGGAATAAGGCAAGTGCCTTAGATATAAAAAGGGGTTGCCTTACGACAACCCCTTCCCTAGAGACTTTATTTTTTAGAACAAAAAGGCTTTCGCCCAATTTTTATTCTACGATATCCAAGTGGTAACGCTTGTTAAGCTTAGTACCAGCCGCACGGATGATTGTTCTCATCGCCGCAGCAGTCTTTCCTTGCTTACCAATAACCTTGCCTAAGTCTTCTTTATCGACTTTTAAAGCAAGAAGAGTGGTTTGCTGACCAGGGATTTCATCAACTTCGACGTTATCAGGCTTGTCTACAAGAGACTTTGCCATGAATTCAACGAGGTCTTTCAAGCTATCCATATTACCCCCAACAGATAGTTACTTACCCGATTTTAACAAAATCGGGCATGTTGCCAACCACTATTATTTAGCTTGAGCTAATTTAATAACGTGTTTTACACGGTCTGTAGGTTGAGCCCCTTTTTTGATCCACTCTTCAACTTTAGCTAGATCAAGCTCAACTTTTTTGTCGTTACCACGTGGAGTTGGGATGTAAGTCCCAAGAATTTCAAGGAATTTACCAGTAACGTAACGACGTGAGTCAGCTACAGTGATGCGGTATTTTGGTTCATGCTTTGCGCCCATACGAGCCAAACGAATTACAACTGCCATTTCTTAAACCTCATGTATCAAAAACAGTAAGACCAAGTGTGTACTGTGTTAAAGATTAAATATCAAGAATTAAAATGGAAACTTCATTCCACCACGACCCATTCCCATTTTCATCATACCGCCCATCATCTTTTTTGCATCCTCAAATTGCTTTATAAGCTTGTTCACGTCTTGAACTTGAGTTCCGCTCCCCGTTGCAATCCTCTGACGACGCGACGCGTTTAAAATCTTGTGGTTGTTACGTTCCTGGTAGGTCATGGAGCGAATAATCGCCTCAATCTTCTTCATTTCTGCATCCGGAGGGGTCATGTTTTTAAGCTGTTTGCTCAAATCCCCCATGCCCGGTAAAAATTTCAATATACCTTCAAAGCCGCCCATTTTTTTGAGCTGCTGAATCTGCGTTAAAAAGTCTTCCAACGTAAATTCGTTTTTCATCAGCTTCTTCGCTGAATCGCGCGCCGACTTTTCATCAATCACTTCTTGGGCTTTTTCAACCAAAGATAAAACGTCGCCCATATCTAAGATACGTCCCGCAAGACGGTCTGGATGGAACAACTCCAAGGCATTCACTTTTTCGCCCACGCCCAAGAATTTAATCGGAATCCCCGTCACCTCACGGATCGACAAGGCCGCACCACCGCGCGCATCCCCGTCCACCTTAGTCAGGATCAAACCTGTCAAAGTTAAGCGCTTGTGGAAGCCCTCTGCGACGTTAACGGACTGCTGCCCTAGCATCGCATCGGCCACTAGCAAAATCTCTTGGGGCGTCCAAATTTCGCGCAAACGGCCGAGCTCGCCCATCAACTCTTCATCGACTTGTAAACGGCCTGCGGTATCGACGATCACGACGTCGACCATGTTGTCTTTAGCCCATTGTTTGGATTTTTCTAAAATTTCTTCGGGCTTCATTCCCACAGCTGTTGGGAAGGTCGGGATGTTGTTGTTGCGCCCTAAGGTTTGTAACTGCTCAATCGCGGCCGGACGATAGATATCAGCCGGCACCAAGCCCGGTTTTTTTCCTAGCTTTTGGCGAATATAAAGAGACAGTTTTGCCGCCGACGTGGTTTTACCCGCACCCTGCAAGCCCACAAGAAAAATCACACTGGGGTTTTCGCGCACATTAATATCAACAGCGCCGCCACCTAAAACATTTACCAGCTCTTCGTGAACGATTTTAACGAACATTTGACCAGGATTGACGTTCTGAAGAACCTCAGCCCCTAAGGCCTTGGCTTTTACCTTATCGATAAAGGTTTTAACGACTTTAAAGTTTACGTCGGCTTCAAGAAGGCTTAAGCGAATTTCTTTGATCACGTCCTCAATATTGGACTCTGTGATCTTGCTTTGCCCGCGGACCTTTTTAAGGCTCGCCATGATTTTGTCAGATAAATTCTCAAACATGTGAAACTCCCGAATGAAATGGTGTAACCCAATAGTTTTGGAAATTCAAAGCGCGAATGCCCGAGTCAGACCTTGTAGAGTTTTTAAGCGCATTGCGTTAGGTGACATTTTATGAGTCATTTTGGACGCTTTATGATTAAAAAGCGAGCAAGGGGACATCACTATGAAAAAACTTGTTCTTATCACTATCGCTTTCTTTGCAGCTTCAGCTAACGCCACTTCTTCTTTAAATGCTGTCAAAGAAGCACGTAAAGATCTTGAAACTCGCACGGAAAATCAAATTCTTGAAAAATTGGAAGCGTCACGTTTACAGGACGAAAGAAATCGCCGCGAAAAATTTGAATCTTTAAATTTCAGCGTTGTGAATGAGCAACCCGTACAAACGGCACCGGTCGCTGCGGCTCCAGCGCCTTATGTTCCCGCAGTCACAACTCCGCTTGTGACTGCTGAAACTGCTGATTTTTAGAATCGCATTTTTATCTTAGTTAAAACTTAAAAAAAGGACATGCCGTTAAGGATGTCCTTTTTTT
>JABWCO010000099.1 GCA_013360185.1 Bdellovibrio sp. | reverse complement strand
TCCTGGGCTTAGGCTGTTCAGGAATCAACGCCACCACTTGCTCAATAAACTCTTTCTTTTTTCTGGTCCAAATTGGAGTCGCATTTCCGGCAATCTTCAGGTCTCTCTTCAAATCATCGAACATTACGTCGAGAGCCTCTTCGTCCTCAATTTTCATAGCTTGCCGCCCCAATAGCACAGCACTTACATCACTCATTTTTAAAGGCGAAACGACTATTGGATATGGATCCTTTTTTAAAGTCCAAGCACCACCGAGCTCTGCGATACAAAAAATGCTTTCATAGTAATTAGGAGTCAGGATCGTTATAACAACATCCGCTTCTATTAGGGCAGAAAGAATTTTTTCAACGAATCCTTTGCCAGTACTGATACTGTGACCGAGCAACGAAGAGCAAAATATTTCGTAACTTCGGAGTCCAACTCCGCTGACTAGCAAGTCTACAAGTTTATGTGCGATTGCTTCATTTGCTACTGCATGGCTAATAAATACTTTAATTTTTGGTGTTTCTTCTTTTTTGGGCATACGAAAACATCGGACAGTTTACATTAAATCTAAACTCTACCTTTGTCGTAAAGCTTGTGCCACAGAGCCTGCCGATATTTTTAGTTCCTTTTGGATCTCAGCATAAGTCAGTCCCCTTTCTCTCGCCGAAATGATTGCCGTTCTATCAATTGATTGGGGACGGCCCAGCTTTTTACCCGAGTCTTTTGCCCTTTGAATTCCTGCCGCCACTCTTTCTTTAATTAGATCCCGCTCGAAAGCGGCCAATGCGGACATTATCGTGGCTATAACTCTTCCCAGTGAGGAGGATAGGTCGATAGCTTCCTGGTGACTTACCAATGAAATCTGTAGACCTTCCAGTTCTTCAAAGAGGGTGAGAAGATGCCTTGTATTTCTTCCCAGTCGATCAAGTCTCCAAACAAGAACTAGATCGAACCGACGCTTTCTAGCATCTTTCATTAGCTCATCAAGGCCAGGCCTGCGGTCTTTTGCACCGCTAACGCCAAAGTCACTGTACTCCTTCACAATATCGAATCCTCTGGCCTCGGCGTATTTCCTAAGATCCGATGTTTGAATTTCTAGATTCTGCTGCACAGTACTGCAACGAAAGTAAAGAGCGACCCTTTTATTCTTCATTTACGCCCCGGAGGTAAGGCTTTTCTTCAATATCTTGATCAGGGTTCTTGGGGTCTAAATCTGCATAGTCAGGCTCATCTTGATTCTCCGGATGCCCTCGTAGCCAAAATTTATTCATGATTTCGGAATAGTCAGACCCACCGATGTCCAATTCGGGTGCAGGATTATTTAGACGACTGCCAACACGAACCCAAAAGCGCCAACTTCTCTTCTGTTGGTGTGGCAGTTTGTATCTACTACTGACATGCTCATCGACTGCGTACTCTGGAATTTCCAAATACCAACCGGATTTGCGCCGTTCATTGATATAACACCAAAAGTTGTCCCCATATCGACTTTGCTTATAGCGACACAAAAGAAGAGTTACCAAGCCCAAAGCAGGGCCGTAGTCAGTCTTTGCCTTCTTATCTTTGTAGAGGTCCCGGTAGAAGCTGAGAATCGACATCACCGTTGTAAGTGTCTGTCGATCCCCAGCACAATCCTCAACGGCAATTAAGGCAAGTGTTGAAAGGGCATAGTTTGTAAAGCCAGAGTCATGAAGTTCCATGACCCAGTAGCCAGCCTCCTTTTCACGCTGATAACGACAAGCTTTCTGGAGCGCACTTCTGACCAGGGGCAGGGGGTATCCATATTTTGTCTTTAGTTCATAACTGGATTTTTCACTCATAAATCACCATATCCTATCGTTTTGTTTGGTGATTTAAGTGTAAAGGATGACTATCTGTCGAAAAGGAGAACCGTTTATATAATAAAGATTATAGTTTCCCCAAAGCTTATTTATTTACAATAGGAACGACGGAACTTCGCTAGCATTTCCTGATTATTTACATCAATAACGTATGTCTCATTCTCCATATTGAATGCTTTGGAATTATGGAATCTTTTAATCGCATCGATAAAGTCATCTGGGAAGCCCCCTCGGGAATTCATCGACATCAAAACATCAAATAGGTCAGCGTACCCGGATTTTTCGAGGGCATCGTTCAGCTCACCGGTCATTCGTTTGGAGCCCAGAATTGAGGCGATAGCTCGATACAAGTGTATAAATCCCGCAGGGGCTTCCGGCTTCAGTATCTCGGCCTTTTTGGAGTGATCTACATAAATCTTTTGCTTAGATCGCCATTCGGGACAAGTCACAAGATTCGTATCGGCCATGGAAACAGACGTCAACAATGAAAAAAGAATTAGAATCATTAAGGCCTTCATTATTCACCACCTTCAATAGTTGGAACCGAAGACGGCTTTCTCATCTCCACCGATCTAGTCTCGGCCTCGTTCTCCCGTTGAATAATTTTGGCATGCCGACTTTGTTCAACATAATGAGATGGGAAGGCGTTATCTAGCTTTTCAACAATACTTCCCCACGAGGGTGCTACCTTAATTTCACCGTAAAAATGCTGTGCATCGGTTGCTATATCCTCAACTGAAGTAATCACAACTCCGGTCTTTGTGTCCACAATACTCAAGTTTTGAACACAGTCATGATCACCTTTATAAGCCCAAAATCTTTTGGATGGCGCACATTGAACTCCGGCGATGAAGACCCCTCCTGCGCCGAACATCTCACCATAGACAGCATATCTTTCACGATCGGTAACACGGTTGTCTTGATCCTTGAAGTTGAAGTCCTGTTCCTTTACAGCCGCCTTTAAACCGTCATCACGATCAACAACTATCCACTTTCCGCTCGATACAAGGGATTGTTTCAGCCTTAGGCAGTTCTTCGAGTCCAAATTTTCACAAGACAGGAAAACTCGCATTGCTGGATCAGTATTCTTGGTTCTCGGTGTGGCACATCCAGATAAAAACAATCCGCAGACTACGGACATTAGCAAGCATTTCACTTTTTACCTCCCATCCCGAACAGCCTTCAGTGCATCAGATATTTCGTAATTCACATTTACATTTGGGCTCTTTTTATATCGCTGGCCAATCACACCAGCAGCCTTTCCGTTGACCCAAAATATCTCGCTTCCATTTTTTTCCTTGATGACCTCAAAAAGACCACAGTTTCCTGAAGTATTCACTTCGCAATTAAGCAGATAAAAGCCGTTCCATCTGACGAGATTTACTCGAACCTCAGCTCGAAGGATATTTAGCTTTTTGAACTTCATCTCATAAACAATGTCCTCAAGGGCATGTCGCTGCCTATCCAACTCATCCGGCGAAACTGTCGCAACGGTTCTTAGAGTCGTTGACGGTGAAGACGATAGTGTTGGTGTAGTAGTCGGAGAACTACTAGCCCACGTAAGAAGCCCCACGCCCACAAAGATAGAAGATATGGTTGCACGGATTGTGAGAGAATACGTTGAATGTCTCCACAACTTATAAAGCCCAACGGGAAAGAAGAGAATTAGCCAGATTGCACATGAAACATTATCTTTAGATTCCTGATTCATTTATGGCTCCCATCCGAACTTACAGTTCTTTTGATCGCATTCAGGTCACACCAATTTTGCTTTGCTTTCGTGCCACCGTTATACTCATAAGCAAGCTTGTTCTTTAAGAGAGTTTTGGCAATGGATTTACCATCCACTTGGACATCCGCCAGAATACGAAAGTATTTGTCACGATCAACATTCAATAGATCAATTTGTTTTGCATTCTCAAGAAGAGAGCGGACAAGTCTTTGGGCTGTTCGACCAGCTTCTTTTTCACATCTATTTTTCGTGGCAATTTCTGGGGTGTCGATACCCCTGACCCGGACAGATATTTTTTTGCCGAAGAGAGGGTGAACATTGGGAATATTGAAAGTGATCGTATCTCCGTCATAAGCTGAAACATATTTCACACATCGGAAGGACGTATCATCGTTAATGCAGTTCGCTTTTACATGAGTGGCAAATATCGAAACGAAAATGAAAAGAAGTGACCTAGTCATCAATCTTCACCTTCTTCTTATTGGGTATGGCTCGCTCAATCTTAACCTTCAGCCAACCCTCAAAGATTCCCTCAGTGAAAACATCATCAAGCGTGGGTTTTTGCGTATCCTCCCCAAACAGAAGAAACTCAATACTAATGCCGAAAAACTGACTAAGCGCCAATAGATGCTCAGGCTTTTGAGTCTGACCGCCATTGAGCAACGAGGATAGTGTAGCCGCTGGTATGCCAGTGCTTTTACTGAGGTCACTTGCCTTCAGTCCTCGACTCTTCATGAGAGTTTTCAATACTTTATCGAGCTTCGCCTTCTTCATTCTAAATACTCTCGGATTTTCAACCGTCTGACTCAATTCATATTCGGAATGCCGATGCCTGAATTCGGAATCACGAATTGAGATAATTGAATTGATTTTGCCACATTGCGCCGGGCAGAAAAGTTAATGCGATTAATTCCAGTAGCATTGAACGTCCGCAGGGAACATGCGACAGTGGTCTATTGACAGGAGAACCAATGCAGGAGCTATTTCCAAATATCACAACAGAAGTCGTTGATCAGTCGGATTGGATAGAGTTGTGTCGCACGAAATCTGAAAACTCCGTAGTGTATCTAAATTCAGTTTTTTCAGACGCAGCAAGAATTGCCAAAGAAGCGGGCAACTTACTTAGAGCTGAGTTTTATGGTCTTCTTTCTCAAGTTTTCTCTATGTACTACAAGCGGGAATGTCCAGAAGAGCCATTTGGCGCAATGATGGTCATGTACAGTGGAAGAACTGCGGTGGTAACCGACTTCACAGACTTAAATTTGGATATTTTCAAGTTTCTTGTGGGAAAGTCAGGAGATTCAACAGTAGACGCTCGTCTCTCGGACGTACTTTGGATTCGCCGAAAAAATCGTGAGGATGCTCGATCTGCGATAAACAGCTATTTAATGCATGCTGAGCATATTCTTAAAATTGGTCACTCAGGATGGATTTATGGTTTTGAATCACTAGAGCGTTCAGCGCAGCTATGGAAGCAGCTTGGCAGACCAGCGGAGTTTAAGGATAGACTTCTTGCACTTGTTGAATCTTGCTTGGGAGAGTCAGAACCTGAGACTAATGATTATTTTCGTCCAATGGTCCTAAAGGTTATTATTGAATATGGACTATTTACGGACGCTGCAAAAAGGCAACAGTGGACCGAAACTCTTGCTGAAGAGACCATGAAGAATAAGGATTTTGAGAAGGCACGACGATATCTTGAACTCTCATCAGAATTTGCACGTATAAACAAAGACAAAGAAGCACAAGCGAGAATTAAACGAGAGATAGTGGACTACTTTGTTATTGAAGCTCGTACACTAAAAGCTGATGGAGCCAGAGCCCTAATCTTGGGTGATCGGTATTCTAAGGCAATCGAAGCAGCAAGACGGCATGGAGGTTTACGCACTTTGATAGATGAGCTACATTTGGAAATGAATGAAGTTCAGGAGAAAGCACTAGAAGAACTTAGACCCATGCAAGTGAAAGTGGATGTTACTGCGCTTGTCACTGTCGGACGAGATGCGGTAAATTCAGTTGAGCTGGATGAGGCATTGCCTCAAATTGCTCGTCTCGTAAGCCCACGCAGTGTAAAGGAACTTAGGGACAAAGTTGAAGAAACCATACAAAAACATCCGATCGTATATTATTTCTCGGCAGTTACATACAATGACAAAGGTAGGGTGGTTGCCAGGCCAACGCCGGCTCTTGCCGGTGAGCTCGAGGACAAAGAAGCTGGTATACTTGCACAATTGATCATTGAAACTGGTCGGCAACAAGAACTTCTTGGGCGTTCATTAATTGAGTCGGCTCGACTTGCACTGCAAGAAAAATATCTCGTAGATTCTACAATTTTTGAGTGTTTGCTCGCTCAAAATCCATTTGTTCCAGAGGGTCGTGAAGGTCTTTATTTAAAAGGTCTGAAAGCTGGGCTTTACGGTGACTTCTATACATCTATACATATTTTGATTCCTCAAGTTGAAAACTCATTAAGGCATTACCTGGAAG
The DNA here is from genome assembly GCA_013360185.1 of Bdellovibrio sp. GTDB lineage: Bacteria > Bdellovibrionota > Bdellovibrionia > Bdellovibrionales > Bdellovibrionaceae > Bdellovibrio. Next base: position 7,315 of record JABWCO010000099.1, on the reverse strand, counting down.
AGTCTGGGATGCTTGTGACTCGGTTGGAGAGTGATCTTACCCAAAGGGAGCATGATCTTAATAGGCTTTTGTATGAAGAGGTGGCTAAGGGAATTTTCGGGGAGGATATGGTTTTTGCGCTTAGGGTACTTTTAGTTGAGCAACTTGGCGGTAATTATCGCAACCGCCTTGCTCACGGACTCCTAGGAGATGACCACTTCTATGGAGGTTGGTGCAATTACCTATGGGCCATGACCATTCGTATGTTATGGCTTGGCCGTTTGGTTGGAGAAAAATGGCGCAAGCAAGAAGAAGCTGCTGAGGCTACTGCGAGAGAAGATCAAAATCACTAAACACGAAAATTCAGATCGGTTTCGCCAAGGCTTACTTTTTTATCCGACTTGCTCGTTTTGACCGAAGTGCTGCTTGCAGACTTGGAATTTCCATTGTTGCACTCAAGGCGTGTTCGACAATTTTAATTGCGAGGCGAATTTCATCCATTGAAGGCTGACTGAGTTTATGTACTGCTTCGTTCCCAAGTATTCGATGTTCATGCAGGGCCTCAGCGTCTGATTCGGTGAGATACCTCTTTTCGGCAAGACCATTGATCTTGCCTACTAAATTATCGTTACGTTTTCCATTTTCGGTCGGACCATCCTTTACGCCAAGTTCGGCACACAAGCCCTCAATTAGAGCACGAAGTCCCGCAGCAGCTAAAGTGTAGGACTCGTTATTAAAGCAGTCGATTGTTTCTCTGTAAATACGTTTCAGGTCTGGAGGCAACTCGGGAAAGTTCCTTTCAGCAACCGTATTTTTACCACGTTTTGGATAAACTACTATTCTTGCGCCGCCGTCATCTTCCGTAGGATCGTGATCCTCTGAAAAGTACGAGGTGTGCTTTAACGAAATACTATCGCAACCTAAGCATTTTATCATTTTGTAATCGTCGAAACCATCTATCGTGAATGAATTTCCATAATCTATGGAAACATCTTGCTCCCAATTTATAGTATGACTGGCGACTACTTCATGATTTGTATTTGACGCACACTTAATGCAGAGCTCTCGATTCTTCTGACCCTTTGTTGTATTTTCTTTTATTGTTGTTCTCTCGCCCATCAGTGTCCCCAAATTACAAAATATGTAGTTGTTTAACTAAGCATATAGTCTCCCTCAAATATTGTCAGTGCTATTTGTTCACCATTTGTTTGCGGACTCGACCTCAAAGGAATGGTCCTGACTTTATCCGGCCCAAGGGCGGTATTGATCTTCATCGAAGTTTCCGATAACGATCTCATGAACCATATCTTAATCATTTTCACTTTAATGGCTATCGTTGTCTTGGCTGTTTTCCTATTCCGAAGGTTCTTTAGCAAGGATGAGAGGGCACAGCGGGAACTCAATAAATATTTAAGTCAGCCTCTTTCAAGTGATGAAATCGGAAGGTTTTACGAACGTTACATTGGACATCTTTACGAAACAGAAGGATACGATGTCATTTATAACGGGGCTATCAACGGCTATGCTGATCTTGGACGGGATCTCATTGTAAAGTGCGTCGATGAAGTTCTCATCATACAAACTAAGTGCTGGTCTAAAAACAAGTGGATTCAGGAGAAGCACGTTTTTCAACTTTTTGGAACGATGACTCATTTCACACGTACATCGGAGAAAAATGGTCGTCCGACTAAGGCTGTGTTTTATACGACAGCCAAGTACGGTGATGTTGCAAGAGACGCTGCGAAAGTACTAGGTGTTGAATTAAGAACGGAAGAACTCAATCGGTCTTATCCTATGATAAAATGCAGCGTATCTTCAAGTGGGGACAAGCTCTATTATCTGCCGTTTGATCAAGGTTACGACAACATTAAAATTGATCTTCATCGGGACGAGTACTTTACTAAGACGGTCAAAGAGGCCGTTGCCAAAGGCTTTCGCCGAGCCGCTTAATATAGCTCTGTGACATGGTAGATTCTTGCGGCTTGCCTACGTCATATAACCAGCTTAAATTCGAGATCAACGGGTTCGACATCGAAACTGTCGAGTCCACCAATTTTTTAAGCGAACCACTCGATTTGAGTGGTTCGTAAGTATTTAATTTATCTCAACTTTATTTTTATGAAGGGTGTTCGCCTATCCATTGGTTAGGTCAGATGGTGGTGGGAATCGAACTATCTTTCTTCTCTTTCTGTTCTTCGAAATGAGCTTCCAGCAGAATTTTTGCGATGAGATTTTGAACAAATTCTTTTTTTTCTGCGAATTCCTCTTCCGAAATGTAAATTGGGATGAGTTCGACTTTCAGGGGTTCTTTTTGTCTTTTTTTTCTTTTCATAGAGTTTCCTTTCTCTGACATCAAATTATCAATTTCGTTTGTTACAACTTAGATCCAGCTCTAGCCGTTACAGAAGAAAACAAAATAGACTTTATAAATAAAATAACTATAATTTATTTATTTCGAATAGGAATAGTAAAGAGGGACTTATGAGTAATGACGTTCGCAACTCAATGGTTGCGTGGCTATACACGCAACCATTGTGGACACAGAAAGCAGCAGAAAAAATTCTAAAGAAAGAAGAGATTACAGAGAAAAATCTCAATGAATTACTTGATTGCCTCAAGAGTGAGGATGGCCAAAAAATAGGTCAGTTGGTGGATTTTTCATTTTTCTCTCAAATTGTTGAAGATGGGGTTACTCTAAAAATTAAAAGTATTGGCGATATTCATGGCATTGATAATCTAGCCCCAAGAACACCTCTTAACTTCGGTGACAATCTATCGGTGATTTATGGAAATAACGGTTCGGGAAAATCCGGCTATACTCGAATTTTGAAAAAGTCGTGTGGGAAAAATAATGCCCTCGACTTAATTTCAAATGTCTTTAAAGAAGCTCCAACCGAGAAAAAATGTGCTATTTCGTTCAATATTAACGGACAAGAAACTACAACCGAATGGAAAGCCAACACTGCGCCAATACCTCAATTACAAGGCGTTGATATTTTTGATTCATCGTCCGATGGCGCATATTTAAATGGTGAAACAGAGGCAACATATATGCCGATCGAAGTTATGCTCTTCGAAAGACTTGTATGGATATTTGACTCATTAAAACAAAGGCTTGATAAATCAGCTGCGGCTTTGAGTTCAAAACTTCCCACAAAACCAAGCGAATTTGGTCAGTCTAAATATATTGATGCGATGTACACGCATTTGAAGCACAATTCGGATCAAGAAAAACTTAAAATATTTTTTGAATTTACTTCTAGCGATGACATCACATTAAAATCACTCGAGGAAAGAATAAAAACAGCGCCTTCTGAACTTGCAAAGCAAAAAATACAAAGGAAAAATCAAATAACAGGTTTATTGGACAGTATATCCAATTCAAGTGTTCTTGTAACTCAAGCTTTCTGTGATGAGGTCGAAACACTCAAAAAAGATGTTGAGACAAAGAAACAAGCTACTTTGGATGCGGCGAAAGTTCTTGCAGACAACTCTAAACTGCAAGGGATCGGAGAGCAAACTTGGAAAAGCATGTGGCTTGCAGCAAAAAAATACTCGGAAGAAGTTGCCTATAATGGGATCTCTTATCCAAATGTTGCAAAAGATTCTGTCTGCGTGCTCTGTCATCAAGATCTAAGTGAGTCTGCTAAGGCAAGAATGACCAGCTTTGGTGAATATATCCAGGGCCAGCTTCAATCTGATTTGCAAAAATCAGAAAATTTATACCAGCAAAAATTAACTTCATTGCCACAAATTCCTAGCGAAGAGTCTTTGAAGACTGCCATTCAGGCTTGCCAATTAGATGAGGCGAAATGGTTACCAATTATTAAAGAGACATGGTTAAAAATTGAAGCGGTAAAAAAGAAGCTAACTGAGAAGCAAGATGAAAAGGTAGTAGGTTTCCCTTATGACAAATCTATCTTTACCGAAATTGAAACTATTAAAAATAGACTCGATGAAGAAATTTTGACCCATACGAAAGACGGAGAGTCTTTTGATTTAAAAAAAGCTCAACAAGAATTAAATGATCTCAAGTCCAAAAAATGGGCTTCAAGCTATTTGAATGTGATGCTTGAAGAAATTACGAGATTAAAAGAATTGAATCAGATCGAAGCGTGGGCCAAACAAGCAGGAACAAGTGCACTTTCAAAAAAAGCAGGAGAAGTCTCAGAAAAAATTCTAACCGAAGCTTATGTAGAGCGATTCAATAATGAACTAAAGGCTTTAGGAGCCAATAAAATTTCAGTAGAGCTTATTAAGGCTAGAACAGGTAAAGGCAAAGTTAAACATAAGCTACAGCTTAAAAACGTGAATCAAGCTTTCTCAAAGATTCAACTAAATCCTCTGAGTGAGGGAGAAAGAAGAATTATCTCTCTAGCTGCCTTTTTGGCAGATGTAATGGGAAAATCGCATAAAGCACCATTTGTTTTCGATGATCCAATATCTTCACTAGATCAAATCTATGAGGAAAGAACAGCTCAGAGGTTAATTGACTTGAGTAAAGATCGTCAGGTAATTGTCTTTACTCATAGGTTAAGTTTGCTTGGTCTTTTAAGCGCTGACTCACATACAAAACATATCCGTCGTGAGCAATGGGGATGTGGTGAGCATAGCGATATCCCACTTTTCGCGAGTAATCCAATAAGTGCAGTTAAAAATCTAAAAAATGAAAGATTGGCTCAAGCTAAAAAATTACGAACAAGCAGTGGGAGCGACACATATAATATATTAGCCAAAGCAATTTGTAGTGACTTTAGAATTTTACTAGAAAGAATTATTGAACAAGAGCTACTCGGCGGAATTATTCAACGACACAAAAGAAAAGTTACTACGGACGGTAAGCTCAAAAATCTTTCAAAAATTCAAAAAAAAGACTGTGAACTACTTGAAGGATTGATGACCGAGTATTCTAAGTATGAACACAGTCAATCGGATGAAGCACCTGTCGAATTGCCTTCTCCAGAGGATATTGAGAAAACATTGGATTCAGTCATTTCATGGCAATCTGAATTTAGTAAGAGAGCTTTAGCATGAGGCAGCCCGCAATTCTCATTGATATTGATGGTACTCTTGCCAATATTGATGAAAGAAGGACAGAGTTCTTAAAAAATAAGAATTGGGACTCTTTCTATTCAAAAATAAGTGAAGATCATCTAAATGTATGGTGTCGACAAATAATTGAAAAATTTAGAAATGATCACAAAATTATACTACTGACCGGGCGACGTGAGTCTTATGAGAAAGAAACTCTGGCATGGTTAGATAAAAACAATGTCTTTTTTGATAAGTTACTTTTTCGCGGTAAAGATGATTTTCGTCCTGACGAGATTGTTAAACAAGAAATTTATGAAAATCATATCAGAGGTTTTTTTGAAGTTTTATTTGTAGTAGACGACAGATCTAGTGTTGTAAAAATGTGGAGAAGCATTGGTTTATTATGCTTACAGTGCGATGACGGGAACTTTTAATTTCTCCAGATGTGAGTAGTTAGATATGTACTATGGTTTTTTAGAAACGATTTCGATTGAAAATGATTTTGTAAATTTAGAATTTGATTCTTTTAAATCGTCACTTTTTACCTCTTTTCAGGAAATTGATGGTCGTCAACCACTGTATGAAGATGTGTTTCATATCTCATTAAAAGTGCCAAAGAAGAAAAATCATAAATTTGAATTAGACCATTGGTATAATTTAAAGGTTGGAGAAGGCGATATTAGTGGTTCATCCCGACGGTTATTTATCAATCAAGCGAATGAAGAGAACTTGATAATTAAGGAAATAAAAAAGATCGATGGTCGGTCTCGCGAAGGAAAAGATTTATATCGCTATTTTTCTTTTGAAGGTTTTCCTCCTGCAGATTTAGCACAAATAGAACTTCTTTTTTCTCAGCAAAAATCGAAGAAGCACTATGTAGCTGTTTATGACGTCGGACAGGGGAATTGTAATGCTGTCTGCGCAGATGGACAGGGAGTTCTATTTTATTATGATTTTGGAGCTGATATAAGAACTAATGTTGGTACTTACCCAGTGAATCAAAGATATTGCCTATCTCACAATCCATTTGTAATTCTCTCTCATTGGGATAAGGATCACTGGTTTGCAAGCCATCATTTTCCGGCAGTTAAAAATATGTTCTGGATAGTGCCGGACCAAAAAATAGGAATTAGTCATAGGATATTTGCGAATGAACTTAACGCAAATGGAAAACTTTTACTCTGGCCAAATCATTTAACTCATCTTCCGTTTTCATTTGGAGAAATTGTAAAGTGTACTGGCCGTTATAGAAATGACTCTGGACTTGCGTTACACATTGGATTGATTAATGGGAGGCAGAGAAAGAACGTTCTTTTGCCTGGCGATAGTGCTTACAGATATATACCAAATATTCCACAAACCCTTCACGGTATGGTTGCAAGTCATCATGGTGGCAATGTGCATGGAAACATTCCAGCTCCTGCAAACAATAGATGTGCAACTGTATTTTCCGTTTCTATGAATCCACATCATGGTCACCCCATACCAAGAATGGTGCAACGTTATGTTAATTTAGGCTGGCAGGACGTTCGGACGTCTTTATATGGCCATGTTGGTTTTTCGAATCAGCCAATGACAATTGGGTGTGCAGGCAATAATTGTAATTTGCAAATAACAAGATGGTACTAGTTAAAAATATTTTTTCTCGATAGACCACTTCTTGGGTATTTCTTTCTACATCACCTATCTGCTCGGCATCCGCATCGCTTTAGGCCATTTAGATGCCTTGGATTCTTGAATAAGCTGAAATTGTGCCTTACGGACTTGGTTGATGACTGCTGGAAGATTGCCACTGGCAACGGCGGCAAAAGCCAATACGACTGCGATTTTGATAAGAATGTTCATTTAGTCCTCCGATTTTTTGGTTGGTATGATTGGTTTAGTTTAATGATTCTTCTGACCACACATGGACTCCATGATTTGCCAGTTCGACTAGGAATCTTTTGGTGACTCAATTCTTTTGTGATGGCATTCCCTGAAAGCCCTGATTGGTGAAGCTTCATAATTTTTCTGACAATAATTTGTTCTTTTGGATCAATGATGAGTTGGCCATCAAGGTAAGCATAACCGTATGGCGTGTGACCACCGCGCTTAGTATGTAGTCGATCTATGTTGATTGCATTTCCATTGAGAGGATTTCTCAGCACCATTCCGCTCTTTTTCAGAGTTTCGCGGACGGTGGATTTTGGAATGCCTGTTCGCTCCTCTATATCGCGTATAGAGAGTCCTTTTTCATAAAGAGGAGCACATTTTTCAAATATTCGCGCTGGTGTTTTTAGAGAAAGTTCAATAAAGTCATGAT
>JABWCO010000098.1 GCA_013360185.1 Bdellovibrio sp. | reverse complement strand
CACCTCAAAGATCAACTTACTCTTGTATTTAAGCTTAATATACAGGCCATAAAAAATAGTTAGAAGTGAAAGACTTGAAATAATAATGACATCTGGTTTAGGCAGATGTTTTGTTTTATAGTTGAACAAGTTCCATTCGAAATGAAACCAGCTTAAAATGCGCTTGATAGATTTAGCCACTGAGTACTTCGTGGTTTTTAATATGACTAGCTTATAGCCGAATTTATCTATTTCAAGGGAAGAGCCCTCGAAGGTCGGCATTTCGGAAAGATTGTTTGAGTCGGATGAAATGACCGTGACATTATAGCCTAGCTTGCTCATTTCCTTCATGAGCGAATGACCGCGTCCACCAAAAGAAGTTGTAGTTTGAGGAGCAAAATATTTAGACACATACCACAAAGACTTAGCCACGAACTGTCCTTTTGACGATCTTTAGTTGGGCAGTAATAATTATTTTTTGTTGTGGTTTAAGCAAGATAAACCATTCTCTGGCTTGGTGCGTTTTTATAGGGGCTTTCAATATTTTTAAAGATGCATTAGTCTGAATGCATAATATGCTTATAAAATTCGGAAAAAAGTTAGTACAAGGGAAGTAATGTGAGGGAATTAGCGATCAACGGTGGCACCCCTGTTTTCAAAGGATCTTTGGCGCCATGGCCGGTATTCTGTGACGATGAAATTCAATCTGTTGTTGATGTTTTGCGGTCAGGAAAGGTAAATTATTGGACTGGAAACATCACAAAAAAGTTTGAAGAAGAATTCGCCAAATACCATGGAATGAAGCACGGAATTGCTTTGTCCAATGGAACGTTGGCGCTAGAGTTGGCATTGTTAGGATTGGGTGTTGGTCCCGGTGATGAAGTCGTCACCACCTGCCGAACTTTTATCGCGTCAGCAAGCTGTATTGTGAGAGTTGGAGCAACGCCAGTCCTTGCTGACGTGGATATTAACTCGCAAAACATCACAGTAGAAACCATAAAGAAGGCTGTTACTTCAAAGACCAAGGCTCTCGTCGTTGTGCATTTAGCAGGTTGGCCCTGTGAAATGCCTGAGATTATGAAATTCGCTGAAGAGCGTGGGCTTAAAGTGATTGAAGACTGTGCTCAGGCGCACGGAGCAAAAATTTCAGGTAAATTGGTTGGGTCATTTGGTCACATGGCGGCCTTTTCATTTTGCCAAGATAAGATAATGTCAACGGGTGGTGAAGGTGGAATTCTTCTTACCAATAATACAGAAATCTATGAGCAAATGTGGGCCTTTAAAGATCATGGGAAAAGCTATGAGGCTGTTTATCGCAGGTCTCATCCGCCGGGGTTCCGGTGGTTGCATGAGTCTTTTGGAACAAACTGGCGCTTCACTGAGATGCAGTCGGCTATAGCCCTTTTACAGCTTCAAAAACTTGATAAGTGGGTCGAGAAAAGAAGGAATCTTGCTCATAAAATCATCGATGGTTTAAAGGGTGTTGCCGCTCTGCGAATTCCAGTTCCCACAGCGGAGATCTATCATTCGTATTATCGTCTTTATGCTTTTGTTGATAGAGCGCATCTAAGGGTGGATCTGACTCGGGATCAAATCATGAGTGCAGTACAAGCTGAAGGGATTCCTTGCTTTGTCGGAAGCTGTGGCGAGATTTATCTTGAGAAGGCTTTCCAGAGTAGCGGATTTGCGCCACCAAAGCGATTGCCGAATGCTATGGAGTTATCAGAAAATAGTTTAGCATTTTTAGTTCATCCTACGCTGGATGAGGCGTATGTAGATGACCTCGTTAAAGCGGTTCAAAAGGTTTTGAATAGTTAATTTAGAGATTGAGGTATCAATGATTCCCTTGGTTTTTTTTGGAACTGGTGGGCATTCAAAAGTTTTGATTGATATTGCAGAAAAAGCCGAGGGATTCAAAATTCTTGGGTTGTTTGATGATAATTCTCATGCTCCAGCAACGGTTTTAGATTATCCGGTATTGGGTGGTCGTCGAGAGCTAGAAGAGATGTTGAGAGAAAATCCAGATTTGCGAGTGATTGTAGCCATTGGAAATAATATGGTTAGATCTGAAGTGGCAAATTGGTTAAGAACCTGCGGAGCTATTATTCCAGTGCTGATACATCCGTCCGCGCAAATTGGAAGAAACGTAGAAGTAAGCAGTGGAAGCGTGATTATGGCGGGTGTTGTCGTTAATTCGGCAACCAAAATCGGCTGCGATGTAATCCTAAATACAAGATGTTCTGTCGACCACGATTGTGTTGTCGGTGATGCCTCTCACGTTGGCCCTGGGGTTTCCCTCTGTGGTGGAGTCTCAATTGGACAAGGAGCTCTTTTAGGGGTGGGCTCTCAAGTTATTCCGGGAATCAAAGTTGCAGACCGGGTCATTGTCGCGGCGGGTGCAACTGTTGTGAGCGATGTCGAAAGTGACTCGATGGTGGGTGGTACACCTGCGAAAAAAATAAAATAGGTACTAACTATTGCCTCGAAATGGTTCTGCCGAGACACCTTTGGCGTCATTAATGTTGTCTTTTTTAATCACTTTATAGACTGTTAAAAAAAGTATTTTTATATCCAAAGTCAAACTGCGATGGTCGACATACCAAACATCCAGCTTAAATTTCTCATCCCAACTTATCGCATTTCTTCCGTTTACTTGCGCCCAGCCCGTAATTCCCGGCGCAACTTCGTGGCGACGGTTTTGCTCTTTTGAGTAAAGGTGCAAGTATTCCATCAATAAAGGGCGTGGGCCCACTAAACTCATGTCGCCCTTAAGTACATTCCACAGTTCCGGAAGTTCATCCAAGCTTGTTGAACGCAGTTTTTTGCCAAATGGAGTTAATCGATCCGCATCAGGAAGTAGTTTGCCCTGAGCATCCGTTCTATTGGTCATGGTTCTGAATTTATACATGGCAAAGGGTTTGCCGTTTCGGCCTGGGCGAATCTGACGAAAGATTGCGGGGCGCCCAAGAAAAATACAAACAGCGGCGTAAACGCATGCCAAAGGAACGAGTAGGATGATCAAAAGAAAAAGTGAAATTGCGATATCAAAAAGACGCTTCATATTAAAAGATCAATCTTTCGTAAAATTTTAAACATAATCTCAAAAAAAATGTTCATCGTCCTCAGGAATTGTGACTGTTGCGGCGCGACTTTGCTTGGGTTGCCATTTTTATCGACAAGTTGCTGATTTCTTTCATCTGTGGGATTATTCGATCAACTAAGGAATAGGGTTCGAATGTATCATCGTTTAGCATTTCTACCTCGTAGAGTTAAAATATACCTAATGTTGTTCTGTGATATTTTGCTTTTACCCTTAGCTTTATACTCTGCTATTGCTTTAAGGATTGGCACGATTAGTCCCAACGTATATCCCTACATTTGGGTTTTCTTTCTTTTGCCTATATTCTCGGTTCCCATTTTTATTCGCTTAGGTCTCTATCGAGCTGTCGTTCGATATATGGATGATAAAATTATAGCGACCGTTTTTTACGGAGTTAGTCTTTCTGTTTTACTTTTAACGGCCGTTGTTTTTATGGCCCGCATCGAGGGGATGCCGCGCTCGTCTTTGGTTATCTATTGGATCACGGCGATTGCCTATATTGCCTCAAGTCGATTTATGGCTCGAGGAGTCTTGCGAACCCTTGAGAAGAAAATGGACAGAAAGCAAAGAGTAGCTATATATGGGGCTGGTCGATCAGGACTGCAGACTGCTTTGGCGTTGATGTCAGGTCCAGAGTACAGTCCCGTAGCATTCTTCGATGACAATAAAGACTTACATGGAATCAATGTCGTGGGTGTTCGGGTATATGATCCAGCAGAAGCCTTGCAGGTCATGGCGGAAAATGATTGTCGCCAGCTTTTGATTGCAATGCCTTCCGCGACAAGATCCCGCCGTAAAGAGATTATCCAAAGGTTTGAGGGGAAAGATATTACACTCAAAACTTTGCCTGGTTTGGGGGACCTCGTAAATGGGGAAGTCCGAATTGAAGATATCCGTGATGTTGGCGTTGAGGATCTTTTGGGGCGCGATCCAGTGCCTCCGTTTGACGATTTAATCTCAAGCTGTGTTGCGGGGCGTGCTGTTATGGTCACTGGAGCTGGTGGCTCCATCGGTTCGGAATTATGTCGTCAAATTTGTCTGATTGGTCCCACGGTGTTGGTGCTTTTCGAGCAAAGCGAATACGCTTTATATAAAGTTGAACAAGATATTTTAAGACTTCATCCGGGAATACGAATTGTTTCGGTGCTAGGTGATGTGTTGAATGAAGAGCATATTCTTGCTGTTATTAATAAATATAAAATTACCACAGTATATCATGCTGCGGCTTATAAGCATGTACCCCTGGTGGAAGCTAATATAATTTCTGGTTTTAAGAACAATGCCTTAGGTACCTGGAGTGCTGCGCGCGCGAGTACCAGAGGTGGTGTCGAAAACTTCGTTTTAATTTCAACTGATAAAGCTGTTCGGCCAACGAATGTAATGGGTGCAACCAAGCGTTTAGCCGAATTAGTTTTGCAGGCTTTGGCGAAAAGTGATCACGGAAAAACACGCTTTACGATGGTTCGTTTCGGGAATGTCTTAGGTTCCTCGGGCTCCGTCGTGCCTCTGTTCAAAGAGCAAATTCGTGCTGGTGGACCAATTACGGTGACTCATCCTGAAGTGACCCGTTATTTTATGACTATACCCGAGGCTGCCCAATTGGTGCTGCAAGCAGGATCTATGGGGCAGGGGGGGGATGTTTTCGTCTTGGATATGGGAGAACCTGTTAAGATCGTCGACTTAGCAAAAAAAATGATTCGCTTAAGTGGACTGGAGTTCCGTGATCCTATGACTGATTCAGGTGATATCGCGATTGAGTTTGTTGGTCTTCGTCCAGGTGAAAAACTTTATGAAGAGCTTTTGATCGGCAATAATGTGGGACCTACCCATCATCCGCGCATCATGCGCGCGGAAGAGGGGATGATCGAGGCTTCGATCCTCTTTTCGCATTTGGAAAAAGTCCTGGCGGCTTGTCATGCTGGCAATACAGATTTTGTTAAACAGACTTTGTGCGAACTTGTCGCAGAGTACTCACCCAGCGCTGAAAGAACCATTTAAAACCTCACCCGCACCCCAATCCCAATATCTAAATCCACATCCGTCTTCGGTGTAATATCAACGGTCGCGGAAACCTCGCCAAAAAACTCTAAGTTCGGATTGTTGATCTTATAAAGAAGTCCAAGAGGGGCGCGGGGCCCCACAGCTGTGCTGCCATCGCGTTCGCCTTTGTTGATCGTGATTAAGCGCACTCCCAAGCCATAGTACATTTCTAAGGGGCTGGCTGTGGTGCGAAAGTTGCGGGCATTATCCCAAAGATAGGTGCCGTGGATGTGCAAACCCTCATAGTGAGAACTTGAATAAGCAAGCGCCATTTCAAAAGAGTTCGATGACGAAACACCGAATCGGCCCGAAATACCCGTTGGGTCACCGACAACAACGCCCAAGGCATTGTCAGCCTGTGCGGGTTGCAGACCCAGTAAAGCTAATAGCAAAACAACCACGAAAAACAGCCTCATCTTGAAGTCCTCCTTCGTACTTAAGTATTATGCCCTGCTTTGGCTGGGTCTCCAGTATTTTATTTGGCATGTTTCAAAGCGGAAGTGTGTCAAAAACTTCCTCAAAAAAAGTATCTTTCTTCGCGCAGATTTACTTGTGATCGAATTAAGTGTTGAGGTGACACTAAAAAATGATCCATTTTTTTAGGGTCAAGGTCGGTTTCTAAATTCGAGAATTGTGTTGATCGCTTTCTCGAAAGAGGTCTCGCTATGCGCGATTACACGAATGACTAAAAATCCACAACGACGGTATATTTCGTCCTTTTCTTTGTCTCGAATTTGAATTTCCTTCCTTTGGTGGATGGATCCGTCAATTTCTATCACGTATTTATAGACTCGATTTATAACGTCTGGAATGCAGCAAATTCCAAATCTGACATTGAACTCGTCCGAAGGTATCGCGAATGATAAATATTTTTCTTGAAACCAAACTTCAGATTTCGGTAGGTTCGTGTTGAGTTCATCTCCACGAGCCTCTAGAAAATCTATTTTGCGGACTATTTTTTCAGGCAGTCGTTTCTTTTTAACTTGGACCGTTCCATTTTCAATAGCGCTCAGGTATTTTTTGAGGTTGGGTCTTCTTGTCGCTAATTTTTTTTCAAACTCAGCTTGGGCCTCAAGTCTTCTTGTAACGGCTTTTTTATTCTCTTCATGCATTGGATCGCTCCTTCTTTATGGCGCAAGGCTAGGTGCCGAGGAAAGCGGCGCAGGTCAAGTCCCCCGGAAATCTATAGCACTAGGTGTTTGATTCTTCTAAATGGGGAGGATGTAAAAAGTTTCAATAATTAAATTTGGGAATCAAGTGGATGACCTAGTAGTCACTGTGAATGAGCCAGGAACTTTGCACTTAAGCCCTTCAATGTCCAATTAGTCCTGCCGCGCTAGCTGGACAAACTTGTCCTCTGCAAAATCTAAAAGTCCTGTAAGCTTGCCAGCTCGCTCGGGACTGTTGAGTTGTCGACCTGCTTCGGTTCATGTTTGGCGACGCCAGTAATGAACAAATAAAAAACTTGATTTACATAAAATTTACATATAAAAATAATTGCGACCGCTCGCTCTATTTTTTCAATTTATTACTTATATATAGTTATATTTGCCATTTATAAGTAATGAAAATATCTAATATGTTGCTTATATGTGGCTAATAAGGCAATATATAGGTAATAATTAGTGAGGTCTCATGAAAAATGAATTTTCATGCTTAAAACAGCTAAAAGCCCCAGAGATCACCACAGCGATGTTACTGGGTGTCTTCTCGGATTACAGTGACGTGCGTGGAAAAATCAGTGCCATCAGCAAGAAGGGATTCATAAAGCCCATCAAGCAAGGTGTGTATTTGCTTAGCGAGGACTTCAGTTCGCGCCCTTATTCGAAAGAGATATTGGCGAACTTAATTTATGGCCCCTCCTATGTGTCGCTAGAGTCAGCCTTGGCAGACTATGGATTTATACCTGAGCGGGTGGCGGTGACGACGTCAGTATCCCAGGGGCGAGGTAAGTCGTTTTCAACGGCGGTGGGGGAATTTGAATATCATCATGTCAAAGAATCGATCTATTCACTGGGCGTTCAGCTGAAAGAAGTTTTTGACGGGGCTTACTGTCAGTACGCGACGCCTGAAAAGGCTTTGCTAGATTTTGTTTATATAAGGGAAACCAAAGGGGACTTTAAAAAAGCAAAAGATTATTTCGATTATCTTTTAGATTCGTATCGTTTTGATTTGCAAGCGATAGATAGCGAAGTGTCCCTTAAGAAACTGCAAAGCTTTGCAGAGCAATATCCATTCGAACACGTGCAGTGGTTTTCGCAAGAGCTTACAAAAAGGTTGATCAAATGAATGAAGCCATAGAGCAAATGATTACTAAGTACAATCCTCAGTCGAGTGAAGATTATGAAAATGCTCTTAAAGAGGTTTTGCAGGAAATAATTTTACTGGGGCTGGAGCGCAGTGATTTTTTTGAAAGCGCAGCGTTTTACGGAGGGACGGCGTTACGCATCATGTATGGCTTAGATAGATTTTCGGAGGATCTAGATTTTACCCTGTTAAAGCCTAATCCAAAATTTAAGCTTGATAAGTATTTTTCAGGATTAGAGCGAGAGCTTAAAGCTTTTGGATTTGAAGTATCCTTACAAAGGGTTGAAAAGGGTGACGACCGAAAAACGGAATCAGCGTTCTTAAAAACTAACACGCAAATGATTCTTCTTAAAATCCAAGGAGCTAAGTTTTATGCTGATAAAATTCAGAAAAATCAGTCTCTGAAAATTAAATTTGAAGTGGACGTTGATCCCGCCACATCATTTAGTACCGAAATAAAGACTTTGTTGCTGCCGTCGCCGTTTGCGGTAAAGACATTGGACTTGCCATCCCTTTTTGCTGGGAAAATGCATGCAGCCCTTTTTCGCCAATGGAAGAACCGAATTAAGGGGCGAGACTTCTATGATGTCCAGTGGTATGTGGCTCGCAACGCACCCCTTAAGGCAAAATACCTAGAAGAAAAAATGCAGGCTTCAGGTGTTCTTTCGGGGCCTTTAACTAAAAATGAATTGGTTCAGCTCTTCGAAAAACGCGTTGAATCCATTGACTGGGATCATGCAAAAAAAGATGTGGATATTTTTTTAAAGGACAAAAATCAGACAAGCCTGTGGTCTGCAAAATTCTTTAAAGATCTTATACGGAATATCAATTTGGTGTAAGCGCAGGCGGGCATCCTTCTGGGGGCGTAAGTGCTTTCACTGCGAATAGGCGCAAATGACCTTATTTTTGACCAAAATGTGTTAAAAAATGTAGCTATTTTTGACCAAATATTAGGGATGCTGGATGCAGTTCTTGAGTTGGTGGAAACAAAAAGTTTCGTTGAGGTGCGCAGGGTTCAAAGATCTATTTTACAAATCACCAACTCCCCATATCCAGTCTCTTCATCCATAGCCCGTTTAAATTGCAAGCTGACATTTTCACCCAACACAATCTCTGCCGTAGTAAAAATCTCGCAGCCATCCATCAAGTGTCCGCCAAAAACCTTGCCAGCAAAATCGCTGATCGACATGTGCAGATGAATTCCGGCAGCACTTAAAGTTCCGTTTAAAGAAATAATCTCAAAAGGCCCTTCGAATTCGGAAACAATTTTGCCTCCCGACAAGCGTAAAAATGCTTTTGTGACGCTCCCCACAGAACTTAAAACGCAGGCTGCTTGCAGTTGGTGGGTCTGACAATAGGCAAGCAGCTCCTTCTTAAGGTCCTGTCCAGGTCTCAAACGGAAACAATGGGTTGTCAAATTACTAGAGAAAGGTGCAGTCGCCATAGAAAATCCTCCGCCGTTAACACAAATAGAACACAGATCTCTTTGCTCCCCAAGAAGACAGGAGTATCATGAACCGTGAGGCACATTTATGAAAATATATTCTGATATTACAAAAACAATTGGTCAAACTCCCTTGGTAGAAATGCAGCGAATTGGCAAAAATTTGCCGGGCAAAATTCTTCTTAAGTTAGAGTTCTTTAATCCCTTAGCTTCCGTCAAAGATCGAATTGGTGTTGCCATGTTCGAGGACGCAGAACAAAAAGGCGTGTTGAAACCTGGCATGCAAATCATCGAACCGACCAGTGGGAACACGGGGATCGCCTTGGCTTTCGTAGCTGCGGCAAAAGGTTATTCACTGACGCTGACGATGCCAGAAACTATGTCGCAAGAGCGCAGAACGCTGTTGCTGATGCTAGGGGCAAAGCTCGTCTTGACGCCAGGTCCCTTGGGGATGAAGGGCGCTATTGCTAAAGCCATGGAGCTTAAAGACACCACGCCAAATTCGTGGATGCCAAGACAGTTTGATAATCCGGCTAATCCAGAGATCCATAAAAAAACAACAGCGCTTGAAATCTGGAACGACACCGATGGCAAAGTCGACATGGTCATTAGCGGCGTGGGAACTTCGGGAACAATCACCGGAGTGGGCCAAGCTTTGAAAGCCAAAAAGCCAACTGTAAAAATGATTGCTGTCGAGCCCGTGGAAAGCCCTGTGCTATCAGGAGGCAAGCCGGGACCTCACAAAATCCAAGGGATCGGCGCGGGATTTGTTCCGTCAGTGATGGATATGTCAATCGTCGATGGTATTGAGCAAGTGTCTTCGGAAGAGTCTTTAAAAACAGCGCGGGAAGTTATTAAAACAGAAGGCATTCCTGTTGGCATTTCCTCAGGGGCCGCCATCGCCGCGGGACTTCGCCAAGCTGCCAAAGAAGAAAATCGCGGCAAGTATATTGTCGTGATTGTAGCGAGCACAACCGAACGCTATCTTTCAACTTTGTTAGCTGAACAAGAGCGCCAAGAAGCAACGGCCCTTGTTGTCAGTGCTGTGGATGAAAGCTATTTAAGCAAAGTGAAATAGGTAAAACGCAAAGATGGTTCCATATATCATTCCTAGTAAGGAAAAAGTTCTGATCAAAATCGGCGAGGGTGGTGAAGATATTCCGTCGCCGACAGAATTTGATATCTTTGTGTGGAATGTTTTTAAAGGACAAAAGCTGCATCTTTTTGAAAATGATTTTCGCCAGTTAGGCGCAGGCAAAGATTTTATTTTGCTGCAAGAAGCGACCGTCGATCAAAGAATGCCCAAGCTATGGAAAGAAGATTTCGCGACTTACGAGTGGCATTTGGCCCAAAGTTTTCACTATAAAAGGGATCTTTCAAGCACGGGGGTCGCGATCGGTTCAAAACTTCGTCCCCAGGCTGTTGATTTTATTCGCGCGAAAACACGGGAACTATTTTGGCTGACTCCGAAATTGACGCTATTTAATGAATACGATTTTGCGGGAACAAAAGTTCTGTTCGTGTGCACCCATGTTTTAAATTTTGTGACACTTAAAGCATTCAGTGAATCGCTTTATCAAATCGCAGAAAAAATGTCGCACTTTTCAGGGCCCATCGTTTTAGCCGGGGATTTTAACACCTGGCACTTTAAACGTTACATGATTATGAAATCAATATTTCGCGATTTAGGTTTAGAACACCTGGATCTTGACGACGACGGCCGTTTTCTTAAACTTGATCACGTCTTTGTCCGAGGTTTTAGCGTCGTTAAAGCCCGCGTGCACCACACAGTGGTGAGTTCAGACCACTTCCCCCTTGAGATCCGCTTGAAGCTTTAGATCATATTAAAAGGGTAATAACGCCTGTGTGTAGATTATGATAGGATTTGTAGAAAGTAGCTACAGCCTTGTCACGAAAGATCTTCAAAGCCTCATTTTTGGAAAAAGTTAAGTCATTTCATTTATTTCAGTTTGGAATCCTTTTGCGTGAGAAGCCGAAAAGGCGTAGCTGTCTCAATAAAATTGCATATTTTTACTAAGCGTACGTACGCTTTCTATTTACGTACGTACGTAAATGGTTTATGATGTTTAAATGAAAACATCTGCGTCCAAACTAAGAGCCAATATTTATAAAATCTTAGACGAAGTTCTAAGTACAGGAGTGCCTGTTGAAATCGAGAGAAACGGGCAGATATTGAAGATCGTTCCTCCGGGATATGTCGAACCTAAGCCCTATAAGAAGGGTCCCAGCAAATTCTCTCAACTTAAAGATCGTAAGCAGTACTATAAGTGCGATCCTAACGAAATGTTTGAGAATGATTGGTTAAAGGATTGGAAGCCATGAAGGTGCACTTAGACACTCATGCTGTCGTCTGGCTTTATACAGGAGAAGTAAAGAAGTTTTCCAAAACTCTTTTTGGAAAAATGCAATCGGCAGATCTTTTTATTAGTCCCCCTGTCATGCTAGAATTGGCTATGCTTCACCAAATCGGCAAGTCTCGTGATTCAGAAGATAAAGTCTTTAATTCACTACATAAAGAAATAAAACTTGAGATTGATAATGTAGATTGCGCAAAAGCGTTTCTGAAGTCTTGTAACCTGACTTGGACTAGGGATCCTTTTGATAGGCTAATTGTTGCATGTGCAGAAGTTAGCGGGGTAACGCTAGTTACTCGAGATCTGCACATCCATAATAATTTCAAGCGCGCACTTTGGTAGCTCTGACTAGTCCTGTTACGGCATTCGTGCTAAGTCTATTTTTGAGACAGTTTAAATGCCTGTCCTTGCAAATTGGACAAGCCATCGAAATAACCCGACAAAATACCAAAAACTGTAAAGAAATACGACAAAAGTTCCGATAAGTTGAAGTACTTCCTTTAGAAGGAGTTTTCAGTGAATTTTAGGAATGTTTTGGTAGGTATAATAGCGTTTCTAATATTGCCCAGTGTTTCACTCGCTGGAGCTGTCATCACTTATCACGGTCGTATTCTTGATGCCTCCGACAAACCGGTTGAAGCCAGTCTGGTTACTTTTAAAATTCGTATTTACAGTCCTAATCCTGGTAAGTGTCTTCTTTACGAAGAAACTCGCGATCTTCCTATGGCGAACAGCAATGGTATCTTCGTAGTTCCCATTGGAGATGGAAATGGCCGACGAACAGTCGGCGTCGATCCAGGGATTTCGATTGAGGAAATTTTCTCTAATAATCCGAGCCTCACCTTAAATCGTACGGGTTATCCCGTTTTTACATGTAATAGCGGTGGACATTCCTATACGCCGCAAGCTTTGGATCAGCGCCAGTTAGAAGTCAGTTTTGATGATCACTCGGCTGCGGGTGAACAAATTCTGCCAATAATCGATGTGGGCTTTGTCCCGTTAGCTGTGAACTCTTACGACGCTCAAAATGTTGGAGGCACTCCGGCGGGTTCTGTATTGCGAGTCAGTGGCGGAACCGCGACACCGTTAACTCCAGCGAATTTTACGGAGTTGACGAAACTTCTTAATGGGACGACCACTCAGTACGCAAAGGCAGGTCAGCTCAATGGCGTCAGCGTGCCGTCGTTGTCCAATGGTCAAGTCCTCGGCTGGACGGGCGGAACATGGGCGCCAGTGGCAGCGGTGACTTCGGAATCAGATCCTTCAGTTAAAGCTTTTGCGAAAGCCAATTTGCCGGCATGTGCTGCGAATCAGTTTCTTAAGAATGATGGCTCCGGTAACTTAGTGTGTGTGAATGAATCTGGTGGTGGTGGGTCTGGTACTGTGACAAGTGTGACCGCAGGAACGGGTTTGGTGAACTCTTCAAGTCCTGGCAATCCGATCACCACGACCGGAACCTTGGCTGTCAATGTTGGTACAAGTGCAAATCAAATTGTGCAAATGGGCGGTGATACAAAACTTCCGGCTGTGGACGGTTCAAAATTAACGAACGTGGTGGCATCGGGATTAAGCAGTACAGCCAGTATTAATACTTCCGGCAGCATTACTTCTCCGCAGATGAATACGCGCAATCTTTATATTGAAAATACAACTCCGAATCGCGTGACGATCACCGCGAACTCTTCATTTACAGATTACTCTTGGATTTTGCCAAATGCACAGGGAACAAGCGGCCAGGTTCTGGGGATGAGTGCGACGGCGGGCCAGTTGGAGTGGAAAACTCTTTCGGCGAGTGGTGTAACTTCCGTGACAGCGGATGCGCCAGTGACAATTGATTCAAGTACTCCGTCAGCTCCCAAAGTGTCCTTGCCAAAAGCAACTGCGGCTGTAGATGGTTATCTAGATAATGTGGACTTTGCAGCTTTCAATGCAAAACAAGCAGCGGGAGATTACCTCACCACCTTACAAGGGGATGTGGCTTCAAGCAATTTCACCACAGGCACGGTAGATGTTGCTGTTAATAAAATCAAAGGTGTTCCTGTGTCGGCGGCGCCGACATTAAATGGTCAGGTTTTAAGGTACGCCTCTGGCAGTTTGGTACCAAGCTTTGTTTCGATGTTAGATCTGCGCTCGAATG
>JABWCO010000006.1 GCA_013360185.1 Bdellovibrio sp. | reverse complement strand
ACAACATTATAAGAAAGTGAACCAATAATATTCCATCCAGTTGAAATCCCAATGCTCAGTGTGTCAATAATTAATCCAGAATGAGTTAGAGTTTGGTTGTAATTAAATTTTGTCCAGTATCCAGGTCCGTTCGCAAGTGTTGTAGTATTCACATAACCTGTTCCCTGCACGTACCTATAAATATTTGCAGCAGCAGTTGGAAATACCACAGCTTTGCTATAATCGTTCAATCCTACTGGAACGCTCACTAACTGCCACGCACTGTCTACTTGATTACTTACCGTAATTGCTCTTAGTGAAGTGAGCGGATCTCCAACAACCATATTTTGCCATGCAATACGAAGAATACCATGATACTGAGCATCAACAATAGAATAGCCCATACCATAAGATGGGAATGTTGCTGATACTTTAGTACAACCAGAAACATATGGTTCCTGAACTGTTCCACTGCCACCAGTACCTTCCATATGAATAAAATCTGAGAGCAAACCTTGATCCCACCTGCTTTCACCAAAACTAACGCAATTAAAACTTTCAAAAGTTGAAAAACCAAAAACTCGTGCAGATGTGTCCACGATGGTTTTAGTCCCGGCCTTTGTGGTTTCAGAATTAAAAACAGCTTTTATGATTGGTTTCATTATCTTCCTTCCCTTCTTAGTCATCGATATTGTCGCTGCCAGCGTTTTGATGGCGATGGGGATGATGATGCTTCCACCTGTAGTTATCTCCTTACCATTTAAAATTATGGTTTTTGTTTTGGTCGATGGTTGGGGCCTACTTATTGGCTCTATGGTCAAAAGTTTCGGGTGAGGTGAAAGATGACTGAGCAACTTGTAATCCAGTTAGGTCAAGACGCTTTAAGAACAACGGCAATGCTCGCGGCACCGCTATTGATTAGCACCTTGGTTGTGGGTTTAGCCGTCAGTGTTTTCCAAGCCCTAACGCAAATCAATGAAGCGACACTGACGTTCATTCCAAAAATGATCGTCGTTGCTTTAGTTTTTGTTTTAGCTGGGCCATGGATGATGGATGTGATGAGCTCTTATACGGTTAACTTATTCGAAAATATCGCAGTGATGGTTAGGGAGTAAAATTGATAAACTGGAGTGCGATGACCGAGGCTCAAATTTTGCTTTTTGCGCTGATTCTTCTGCGCATGATTGCCTTCATCGTGTCTTCGGCTATTTTTGGCTCCCCCACTTTATCTACACCTGTGAAAGTTTTGCTCTCGGTGGTTATCAGCTTACTATTGTTCCCGATCGTTAAAGTCGGCAACGTCAATTACGATCTAATTTCCAATGAAATCATTAGCTTGGCGGTGCGCGAATTGATTGTAGGTTTGTCGTTGGGATTTTTAACCCGTCTGTTCTTTTTTATCGTCACAATGACGGGGGACTTGGTTTCTATGTCCGTGGGATTGAGTGCATCACAAATGTACAACCCGATGATGGGCAGTAACGGGAACTCGATTGATCAATTCTATTCCACTTTAGGAACATTAGTTTTTTTAGCAATCAACGGGCACCACATGTTGTTGTCGGCCATTGCGCAGAGCTATGAACTGGTTCCCGTCAGTGTTTTGTCCTTGAAAGTCGGTCCCTTCGCAGAAATGGCTGCCTATGGGACAGAAGTTTTTGTCATGGCAATTAAGATGTGCGCGCCTGTTCTTGTAACAATTTTATTAGTAAATCTCGCGATGGGGATTTTAGGAAGAGCGGTGCCCCAGATCAACGTCCTGGTCACGAGTATGCCAGTGACCATCATGTTGGGAATGGCCGTAGTATTTATTTGTTTACCATTACTGGTGTTGGAAATGAATGGTCTAGTGGAAATCACGGCTAGTAAACTGATGACGGTAATGAAACAATTGTAGCAAGGGTCCCTGCTCTGACAGCAAGTCAGGGCCACGCTTTTAAGTTCTAGGAAGGAACTGGATGGCTGAAGATAACGGCGAGAAGACCGAAGAAGCAACGGACGCGAGACGGGAAGAGTTTCGCAAAAAAGGAAACGTTGCACATACGAAAGAACTGGCGTCCGCAGTAACTTTACTTGCGGCGGCTGGGTGCGTGTATGTTTTGGGCCGTTTCTTTTTCAAAAACATGTTCGAAGTTTTTCAATATACATTCGGTGCGCACATGGTTGTTTTGGTTCGTGAAGGCAACTTCACAGATGCCCTGCGTTTCTGTGCGGAAAAAGCGTTGATCCTGATGGCTCCTGTGGTTGCAATGGCTGGCGTAATTGGCGCAGCGACCTCTATTGCGCAAGTGGGATTTTTGCAGATCGAAGATGCGCTTTCCCCGAACTTTGAAAAGGTCAGTCCCGTAGAAGGCTTTAAGCGTATCTTCAGTTTGCGCGCAATCGTTGAAGCTTTAAAATCAATTCTTAAAATGGCCGCAGTGGGAATCGTTCTTTATTTCCTTTTGCGTGGTGAGGTTCAGCAGGTTCCTTACATGCTCACGTATTCCATTGAACAAATTCTGATGTACTTAGGCACCGTGGTGGTCAAGCTGATGGGTGGCGTAGGTGCTGTGATGTTGGTCATTGCCTTAGCAGACTATTTTTATCAGCGCTGGGATCTTGAAAAGAAAATGATGATGACCAAACAAGAGGTCAAAGAAGAGCACAAGCAACGCGAAGGTGATCCGATGATCAAGTCGCGTATTCGTCGTATTCAACGGGAAATGGCCAGTAAGCGGATGATGGCTGAGGTGCCAAAAGGGGATGTGATTATTACCAATCCAACCCACATTGCCGTGGTTTTAAAATATTCGGACAATTTGCCAGCGCCTCAGTTGATTGCGATGGGGGCTGACCACGTCGCAGAAAAAATCAAAGAGATCGGGCGGGAACACAATATTCCCATTGTTGAAAATAAACCGCTCGCTCGCACAATCTTTAAAACCTTAAAAATTGGTCAAGTAATCCCCAGAGAGCTCTTCGTCGCTGTTGCGGAAGTGCTTTCGTACGTTTATCGCCTACGTAGGAAGAAAAAATAATGGATGATGTATTTCAATTCTTAAAGCGCTTTGACAAAATCACCCGCAATACCGATTTGCTGATTGCTTTCGGTTTGCTTGCGGTTTTAGCAGTCATGATTATTCCACTTCCACCTTTTATGTTGGATATATCACTGACGGTATCGTTGGCGATCAGCATTTTGATTCTTTTGGTCAGCATCTATACGGACCGGGCGTTAGATTTTACGTCATTTCCTTCATTACTCTTAATGACGACGTTGTTCCGTCTGTCCTTAAACGTCGCAACGACTCGTTTGATCCTAACTCACGGACATGAAGGTGAAAAGGCAGCGGGCGAGGTCATTGCGTCCTTCGCCAATTTCGTTGTCGGTGGAAACTATGTGATCGGTTTTGTGATGTTCATCATCTTGATGGTCATTAACTTCATGGTCATCACAAAGGGTTCGGGGCGCGTGGCCGAAGTTGCGGCTCGTTTCACATTAGATGCCATGCCCGGTAAGCAGATGTCGATTGATGCCGAATTAAATTCAGGTCATATCACCGAAGCCGAGGCGCGCAAACGTCGTAAGCAAATTGAAGGTGAAGCGGACTTTTACGGAGCGATGGACGGTGCCTCGAAGTTCGTTCGCGGAGACGCTATTGCCGGGATCATTATTACGATGATCAACATTCTGGGTGGTTTAGCTATCGGTGTGATTCAAAAAGGTTTGGATGTCGGTACGGCTGCTAAGTTCTATACGATGTTAACAATCGGTGACGGTCTGTTAGCACAAATTCCGGCGCTAGTAATTTCGACCGCGGCCGGTATCATTGTTACGCGTACTTCAAATTCAGATAAAGACGTAGGTGAAGAGGTCACCAGTCAGCTTTTCGTGAAACCCCGTGCGGTTATGATTTCTGGTGGCGTCTTGATTCTTATGGGACTCGTCCCGGGTTTACCAACGTTACCGTTTCTTTTGATGGGCGGGTTATTGTGTGGGACTGCGTGGATTATTACCAAAGCTCGTATCGAGAAGACCGAAAGTGAAAAAAGAAGCTCAGATGCTGCGTTGTCCGCTCCGAAAAAAGAAAATATCGAGTCCATGTTGCCTCTGGATATGGTCGAACTTGAAGTGGGTTACGGACTTATCAATATCGTTGAGTCCGATCAAAGTGGTGACTTGCTAGAGCGTATCGTCAGTATCCGAAAACAATTTGCTTTGGATCTGGGAATCGTCGTGCCAAGCATTCACATTCGCGACAATTTGCAGTTAGCGCCGGGTGAATACCGTGTGTTAATTAAAGGAAATCGCGTGGGCGGCGGCACTCTTCGTCCAGAATCCATGTTGGCTATGGATCCAGGTAATGTGGCAGAGCGTATCGATGGTATTGCGACCAAAGAGCCTGCTTTCGGCTTAGACGCATTGTGGATTTCGCCAGTTCGTAAAGAAGATGCGGAGATCGCAGGTTACACAGTCGTGGATCTGCCAACTGTGATGGCCACTCATTTGACCGAGATCATTCGTGCGCATGCGCATGAGCTGTTGGGCCGTCAAGAAGCTGCGACGCTGATTGAAAACTTCAAAAAATCCCATCCTAAGGTGGTTGAAGAACTTATCCCAGACATGTTGCCTTTGGGCTCCGTCGTGCGGGTTCTGCAAAGTCTTCTTAAAGAACAAGTATCAATCCGTAACCTCTTAACGATTTTTGAAACGCTGGCTGATGAAGCACCTCGCACGAAAGATACTGAGGTTCTGACTGAACAAGTTCGTCGTGGCTTGGCTCGCGGAATCACCGCGAAGTACACAACAGATCAAGGCAATATCCCCGTTATGACTTTGCATCCAGTCATTGAAGAAACCATTGCGAACTCTTTGCTACAAACAGAACAAGGGGTTCAATTGGTGATGGATCCAAATACCGCGCATCGTTTGATCAATGAGATCGCTCGCGCAGTTGAAGACCATCCGGAAATTGCTAGTCAGCCAATTTTGCTGACCAGCCCGACCTCGCGTCGTCATATTTATAAATTAACGTCTCGTTTTATTCCTCAGCTAGTAGTTCTTTCGCACAACGAATTAACTTCAGATGCGGATGTTCAATCAGTTGCACTTGTGGAGATGAGCCATGCAGGTTAAGAAATTTGAAGCCAGAACGATGAAGGAAGCGCTTGAGATGGTCAAGACCCAGATGGGTCCTGATGCGATCATTCTGTCTGCACGGGATAATAACAAAAGCTTCGGTCTTGTCGGCGAAGGCAGTGTTGAAATCACCGCAGCGGTATCAGATGAAACTTTGCAAAAGAAAAAATTTGCAGAATCAAGACTGCGTGAAGCAGATCGCGAAAAATTCCTGAAAAGCCCAGCCAGACAACAAAAAGAGCTGATCACTAAGATGGTGGAAAAACATGTGCAAAAGACACAAGCGCCAGCTGCGATCACACAACGTCGTTATATCGAAATCGAAGATGAATCAGCTTTAGCCAAACAAAAGCAAATGTCGGAAGAGCGCGTTCGCTCTGCCGCACAAAGAGCATTAAACGCTTTTCAGGAACAAGAAGACATGGTGCGCGGAACAGTGAAGCGGGTGACAACTCCGGCAGCTGCGCCGGTTCCAGTGGCCGCAAGACCCAAGGCGTCCGTTGAATCCAATGAAATCATGGCCCTGAAGAGTCAAATCGAAGGCCTAAAACAAGTCATTTCTCAGTTCCAACAGATGCCCCAAAATTTTGTCGGTACACATCCAGGAGCGGATTACGGTATCACTTATGATCTTAGCTTTGTTTTCGAAAAGCTCACAACCGCAGGAATGGCGCCAGAAATCGCAGGCGAAATTTTAACTAAAGCTCAAGAGACCTTGCCGACCCTAAAGCTGAAGAATCGTTCTTTGATTGAAGCTTGGGTGGCTCGTTATGTACTAGATTCAACAAAGGTTTCGCACAATCCAACCGCTGGAAAAATTCATTGTTTTGTGGGCCCTGCCGGTGCAGGAAAAACTTCGGCCCTTATTAAAATGGCCAGCCAAATGGTGGTGCGTGAGGGTAAAAAAATCGCCCTTTTCACGACAGACACTTTCAAAGTGGGTGCCGCTGATCAAATGAAAATATATGCGCAAATCCTAAACGTTCCATTCTCTGTTATACGCACACAGAACGATTGGACAAATCTGATGCGTTATCTTGCCAACGTCGACTGTGTGCTTGTTGACTACACAGGTTTAAGCTTAAAGAGCAACGAAGAAATCCAAATGCTGAAGAGCTTGTTACCACCAGCTGCCCTAAATCCGAATGTGCACTTGTGTCTATCGACGAATGCCAAAGACAGTGATGCGACAGAGCTCGGTCGCCGTTATTCAGTGCTTGGCTATAAAGATGTGATCTTCACCTCTTTGGATGAATCCACTCAGCATGGGACGATTTATAATTTTATGAAGCGCTTTGATGTGCCATTACACTCCTTCGGCATTGGCCCACGCGTGCCCGAAGACTTTGAATTCGCCACCAAAGAGCGTCTGCTAGATTTGATTTTTAAAATTACCAAACTTAAGCACCAAGACTCAGAGGCCGTATGAGAAATTTAAACTCATTCAATATGCATCGCACGCGCACGATCAGTATCACCTCTGGTAAGGGTGGGGTGGGGAAGACCACTCTGGTCGCTAACTTGGCTTTGACCCTAGCCCAACGCGGGAAAAAAGTTTTAATTTTAGACGGCGACCTAGGCATGGCCAACGTAGATATTCTTTTCGGTGTGAAAACTCATGGCAACATCCACGACATTCTGGGGGGACGTAAAGAAATGAAGGACATCCTGGTGGAAGTCTCTAAGGATGTGCACCTAATTCCTGGTGGCAGTGGGGTGGTAGAGTTTAATCACTTAAATCACTTTGAGCGCCGCGCGATGGTTGAAGCCGTAAGTTCTTTGCCATTAGGATTTGATTACTTGTTAATTGATACAGCACCAGGAATTGCTGAAAATGTTTTGTTTCTAAACTCAGCAGCCCAAACAGTTTCCGTTGTGATCACGCCAGATCCCGCGAGTTTTGCGGATGCGTATGCTTTAATAAAAGTTCTGAATCGCAATTACAAGGTGAACCACTTTTCGATCATCTGTAACCAAGTTCGTGACGAACAAGAGGGTTTGGGCTTGTACCAACGCTTCAACGATGTCGTGAATAAGTTTCTGTACATTGGTCTGGATTATTGGGGCTCAATTCCTAACGATGCGGTTTTAAGAAAAGCAACACAAATGCAGCGTCTTATTGTGAGACATGATGTGGGGTCCGAATCTGCAAAAGCCATCCGTCAAGTTTGTGCACAAATCGAG
Source organism: Bdellovibrio sp. (assembly GCA_013360185.1). Taxonomy (GTDB): domain Bacteria; phylum Bdellovibrionota; class Bdellovibrionia; order Bdellovibrionales; family Bdellovibrionaceae; genus Bdellovibrio. The sequence continues at coordinate 43,704 of JABWCO010000006.1, read as the reverse complement.
AAGTCTTCGAAGCAAATCGAAACAGCCGGCGGTATGCAAATGTTCTGGGACCAAGTCGTTGGATTCGCATAGCCAGGCTGGGGAAAGCTCCTGCCTTGGTCTTGGATTTTGGTGGTGAGTTCGGATTTGGACTTTCAGCTCTGACTTCGGTTTGATAATATTATTTCAAGAGGGAAAAATATGGCAAAAAATGCGGCATTGTTAAAGAAGTACAAAGATGAGCCTCGTAAGCTTGCTGCCGACAAGAAAGACGATGTGATTCGTGAGTACGCGCCGTTGATTAAGTTTATTGCGCAGAAGATCGCCGTACGTTTGCCTTCAAATATTGAATTGGATGACTTGATTTCTGCAGGAGTCATCGGCTTGATGGATGCTATTGATAAATACGACTCATCACGTGACAATAAATTTAAAACTTACGCTGAGTTCCGTATTCGTGGAGCAATTCTTGATGAGTTACGAGCCCAAGACTGGGTGCCGCGCTCAATTCGTGATAAAGCAAAATTATTAGATAAAACTATGGTTCAATTGGAAGCTGACTTAGGCCGTTCCCCAACGGATGAAGAAGTTGCTAAAACTTTAAATGTTTCCATCGATGAATTTCACGATCTGGTGAACCAAGTGCGTCCGGTTAGCTTGTTGCCTATCGACCAGGCGACGACATTTAGTAACACAGATAAAAAATCAATCATGGATATCTTGGAAGGCTCACGCACGAACTCTCCTTTCAATCAACTCAATGTTAAGAACATCAAAGAAGTTGTCGCGCAAGCAATTGAAGAATTGCCAGAAAGACAACGCTTGGTTCTTTCGTTATATTACTATGAAGATTTAAATCTAAAAGAAATTGGACAAGTTTTACGTGTCACGGAATCTCGGGTGTCGCAACTGCATGCACAAGCGGTCACACGCCTTCGTGCAAAACTCGCAGCAACAATCGGTGCTGGAGAATTAGAAGTAGCCTAAGTTTTTGTAAACTATTAATTGAAGGAACCCATGCTGAAAAGTATGGGTTTTTTATTTTAATCTTCGCTTTCTTGTTCGTCGCCCATTTTTGCTCTGATTTTTTTCATCACGCGAGCTTCCATTTGGCGAACAGCTTCTCGGGTGATGCCGTGTTTTTCGCCGATCTCTTGCAAGGTCAGGGGTTCATCATTCAAAATGCGCTCGTCTAAAATAATCAACTCACGGGCAGAGAGTTCAGGGCGCAGTTCGGCAATAGCTTTTTTAAGCTGATCTAGTTCTTCTTCGTGTGCCAGCGCTTCATCCAAGGGCTGATCGTTCACATTGCGTTGAATATCGCCCAAGCTGACATCAGAGTTTTCGCCCAGTGGACGATCTAAACTCATATCACGACCTGACATACGCATGGCCATGTCACGAACTTCGTCCTCGGGAATTCCCAAGCGACTGCCAATCAGGGCCGCGTTTGGTTCAATACCCATAGCATCTAAAGCATCTTTTTCTTTTTGCAGCTGATAAAAAAGTTTGCGTTGGTTTTGCGTTGTTCCGATGCGCACCATGGAATACTGTCGCATCAGATATTCTTGGATATAACCGCGAATCCACCACACCGCGTACGTAATAAGACGAGCCCCTTTGTACGGGTTAAACTCTCGCACGGCGTGCATCAGGCCGACATTGCCTTCCTGAATAAGGTCGATCATTTTTGAACCAAATTTAGAGTACTCGGCCGCAACTTTTACGACAAAGCGTAAATTGGCTTTCACCAAAGCTTGCGCGGCTTCGGGATCTTTGGATTCAAAATACTTTTGCGCAAGCTTTGTTTCTTCTTCTTTGCTTAAAACTTTATAGCGACGGATTTCATTCAAGTACATCACCAACGGATCAGATGACGTCAATGCCTTGGAGTTATCTAAGGCTAAGGCTTTGGACGGGTCTGTACTTTCAGGAATGTCGAATTCTTCAGTATCTGTCGGGGAGTGAATAGCATAAGCTTTTTCAGCCTCACTCCCCTGTGTATGATGAACAGCTTCTTGAGCCTGATCATCAACGATTTCGGCAACAACACTTTTGGGCACAACCTTCGCTTTTGCCGACGCAGCTTTGCTCGCAGCAGCTTTTTTAGGAGCTCCTTTTGTAGCAGGCGTCTTTTTGGTTGCGGAGGTTTTTGCTTTGGTTTTTGCCATATCGAATTTTTAGCCCAGGTACTTTGCCAGTTTCTTTTGCAGAGTTTCTTGGACTTTACCTTTGAACGGCGTCAGCATCAATGGCAGATCCACCGTGACAGACACTTTGCTGCCAGACCCCGCGTTAGAAACCGCCATGTCGGCTTTAAATTGACTGCCCTTCATGGCCGCACACTTAGCACCATCGTCAAAAGTGCATTGTAGCTTTGGATCGAAGCGTCGAATGTCCTGATCATTGGCAAGGAACTCTTTGATTCTTTTGTAAGCTTCTTCCGCGTTGTGCGAGCTTTGATGGTCAATCGTAAATTTCGGCATTGCGCAATTCCCTTCGTCGTAGTTCAAGAATCACTAGAGTATATATCCGACACACCTTCGGAGGAAAGATCAAAGTACTGCGACCCTCCGGGCTTGCGCGAAGTAATCCGATCCTGGGATTTTTTTGTCTCGGGCTTCCTGCCCTCGACCCTCCGGGCTTGCGCGAAAAAATCCCCTCCTGGGATTTTTTTGACTGTGTTCACACATTGTGTCACTCTGTGACTAAGAAAAGGTATGGGTTATGAAGTTTGTAAAAGATCTTAAAAGAACACATTATTGCGGAAGTCTAGGTGAGTCTCAAGTTGGACAAAAAGTTGTCTTAATGGGTTGGGTCGACGTTCGCCGAGACCATGGCAGTCTTGTCTTTATCGATCTTCGTGACCGTGAAGGAATCGTTCAAGTTGTTTTGGACCCGAATAAGTCTGAAACTTCAGCTGCAAAAAATCTGCGTGGTGAATTTGTTTTGGCGATCGAAGGTTTCGTGCGCGCGCGTCCTGATGGGATGAAAAATGCTAAAATTGCAACTGGGGCGATTGAAATCGAAGCCAGTCGTTGTGAAATTTTAAATGAGGCAGCCGTACCTCCATTCCAAGTAAATGATGATAACGTTAATGAAACTTTACGTTTGAAATATCGCTATTTGGATTTGCGTTCGCCGCGTTTGACGAAGCATCTGATGGTTCGTCACAAAGTGGCGCAATTGGTCCGTGGTTTCTTGTCGGAAAATGGTTTTGTTGAAGTCGAAACTCCAATTTTGTTTAAATCGACTCCAGAAGGGGCGCGTGACTATCTTGTGCCTTCCCGTGTGAATCCTGGGACTTTCTATGCTTTGCCACAGTCGCCACAGATTCTAAAACAGTTGTTGATGGTTTCTGGTTATGACAGATATTTCCAAATTGCTCGTTGCTTCCGTGACGAAGACTTGCGTGCGGACCGTCAGCCAGAGTTTTCGCAAATCGATATGGAAATGTCCTTTATCGATCAAGAAGACATCATGGAAATGAACGAAAGGCTTTTGCGTTTGGTTTGGAAAGAAATCAAAGGTGTGGAAGTTGGAAAAATTCCACGTATGTCCTTCCAAGAAGCCATGGATCGCTATGGTAATGACAAACCTGACACGCGCTTTGGCATGGAAATCAAAGACTTAAAATCCATCGTGACAGGCTCAGGCTTCAAAGTTTTTGACGACGTTTTGTCTCGTGAAGGAATCGTGCGCGGTATTGCTGTACCTAAGGGCGGCAGCTATTCACGCGGTCAATTTGATAAGCTCACTGATATGGCCAAACGTGCTGGCGCTAAGGGTTTAGTTTGGATTAAGTCTGAAGCGGATGGTTCTTTGACCTCGCCAGTTTCTAAATTCTTTAGCCCTGAAAAATTGGCAGAGATGTTCAAAGCCGTGGGTGCTCAAAACGGTGACTGTGCTTTGATTGTTGCTGATGATTTTGAAACAGCTTGCGCATCACTTTCGACTTTGCGCAATCACTTGGGTAAAGAACTGAATTTGATCGACACTTCAAAAGACAACTTCTTGTGGGTCGTTGACTTCCCGGCCTTTGAGTATTCGCCAGAAGAAAAGCGCTGGGTATCAAGACATCATCCGTTTACATCACCAAAAGATGAGTTCATGCAGGATCTAATCGATGGCAATGAAGCTTCTTACGGCAAGATGTTGGCCAAAGCTTATGACTTAGTCTGCAACGGCTATGAAATGGGTGGCGGAAGTATTCGTATTTACCGCACGGAATTGCAACAAGCGATGTTCCGTCTGCTTGGTATGAACAAAGAGCAACAAGAAGCTAAATTTGGATTCTTGTTGGATGCTTTGAAGTTCGGTGCGCCTCCACACGGCGGTATCGCCTGGGGCATGGATCGCTTGGTGATGCTTCTTTGCGGGACTGATGCAATTCGTGAAGTGATTGCTTTCCCTAAGACGGCAAAAGCTTCGGATTTGATGGCAGACTGCCCAAGCGAAGTGAATCGCGATCAGTTGGCGGAAGTCGGTGTGCGATTAAGCCCTCTGGCCGAAAAGAACTTAGAAGACATGAAGAAAAGCTAAGGTGCAGGCTCTACAAAAATAGAGCCCTGCTGAGTATGAATTTTTATATGACCCACTTCTGCAGGATTGATTTCGGAAGTGGGTTTTTCATTTTCACCCAAAGAGTTTTCAATTTTACCTGATTCTGATTGCAGATCCCATTCGTAGAGCAAGTTTTTAGCAACCTGCAGGCGCACATCCCCTTGCTGAGTCGTAACAAGCAAGTTTCCTTTGAATGACTGTGGAACATAGACGTCGGCGCTGAGGTTGGAATCAGATTCTTGTGTCGTCTCTTGGCCGTTTACATTGATTTGCACCCAGCTGCTTGCGATGGGTTCCCGGAAAGATAAATGTAAGTTGTCAGATTCTGCGGCTTGCGAAATAAAGCGTCCAGATTCATAGCGCGGCACCTTGCCGTGCAAAGAAACTTTCAAAGTATTGCCTGGATATATTTTAATATTCACATCCACACTGCGCGAAGAGATGTTTAAGTTCTCAATTCCTTGCAAAAAGAATTCTTCATTTTCCTCGTAAGCTTGGCCCTGCATGATCTTTTCCGTAACAGAGTTAAAAGCTTTAAATACAGAGTCTGGATTGTTAAAGACATAACCCATCAGCAGAATCAAAGATCCCAATAGAATTAAAAAAACGGCAGCAAGGCTTAATAAGAGCTTTTTCAACATCACGGGTAATCTATCACCTTGAAAAGAAAAACGAAACGTAATTGAATAGAGTCAGAGGTGCCCCCATGCAGCGTATTCTTCCCGAAACAGATTTAGAAAGAAAACTCATGAGCCTGGGTGCCGTATTTGTCGAAGAAAATCAGGCTCTTGATGAGCTGTTTCAAGTGGTCGGGTCTGATTTGATAGACGGGCAGGAGCTGCCACCAGAAATTCGCGAACAGATTCTTGACGAAGTCGGAGAATACTTTTTTCGCCTGGACATGAATTACAGTCCCGAAATCAAACCTGACTGCATCGGTATCTTAGAGGAATTTTGGGAAGTCGTTGATAAAGAGTCGACCTTAAAAAATCTGGATCATATCCGCACCCAAGGTCATCGTACGAAGTTTAATGTCTTAAGAAATACTCTCCCTTCTGAGGGCGCAATCGATTACCAAGCGATGGAAAAGTTTAAACAAATTTTTTCCTTTGATTTCGTCAACGCTCAAGATTTGCAAATGAGCGATGAAGACTATCGCAAGCTAGCGACATGGTTACAGAATACTCATAAATATCTTAAAGAGCCGGGGATCCTTGCTTGGGATATGGCTCGTTATATTCATCTAATTCGCTTAAGTTTTATCTCAGGATATTTGACCGACAACGAAGCTTGGGCTGAAGTTTTAAAAATCGCCCCTTTGATCGAAGGCCGCTTTGATTCGTGGATGGATTTCTCACAAAGTTTTTTAATCGGCCGCACGTTCTGGTCAGGCAACGCTGATCCCAACGTAAAAGCCATCTGCGAAAAACTTCTCGGCCATCCTGCCAGCCCCTGGCAGTTTTTCGCCTGGACGTAATACCAGTTCGCGAAGAATTGTCTCAAGTTTGAACGTTTCAAACCGATACGTGTAATAGAAGGCTATGGATGGCTTTCTTAATGAACACACGGAGGTGTGGAATGGAAAAGATCAGCGGAATTATCCCGGCAAGTGCTCGCACGAAAGTGGCCGATATTTCGGTTTCTCAACCGGCGCGTCCCGGGGCTCCCTTGTTGGGTCGTCCCATGGGCAAGAACTCGCTAGGGGATCGAATTACTCTGAGCAAAGAACTTGAAGAGCTTCGCCAAACAGGACAATTCCCAGAACCGGAAATGACACCTGTTTATAAGCAACCCGCAGAGGCTAAAAAGTTGAAGGTCATTCAAGAGTTGAATGAGAAATTCTTCACCGATCCAAAAGAATTGGCACGCGAAGAAAATATTCCTAAGTCTGAGGAAACTCTTAAGAAAACTGAGAGTAACGAAGGCCTTTTCTTTGTCGAAAGAGAATTAAAACCCCAAGATCCTGTGACCCCGAAGGCTTGACAATAGTCTGCTAGGCCTCATTGTATAGCGCAGGAGGCCCTATGGAGGTCATTCGTTCTACGTGGTTGACCCGCAGGCCTCATGATCGTGGTGGTATCGTCGCGGCATGGACCGTGTTCTTAATGTTGGTCGGCAGTATTTTTTATTGGCGCGATTTTTTTCATGCATCCGCATGGATGTCGGCATCTTACAACACTGTTTTCACTCAAGGTGAGTACTGGCGTTTATGGACAACCCTTTTTGCACACGCAGACATGGGTCATCTTCTTTCTAATTCTCTTTTACTATTTGTGATGGGCTATTTTCTTTCCGGTTATTACGGAGTTTTAGTTTTTCCTGTGGCAGCAATCTTCTGTGGCGGCATTACCAACGCCATCGTTCTGCAATCCTATCGTCCTGACGTCAATCTGATCGGCGTTTCGGGGGTGGTGTATTGGATGGGAGCGACGTGGCTGCTGTTGTATCTTTTTGTTGATAAACAGCGCAGCTACACTCAGCGGACACTTAGGGCGATCGGCGTCGCTCTGGGAGTTTTCATGCCATCAACGGCTTTTGACCCACAGGTCAGTTACCGCGCGCATTTAGTGGGGTTTGTTGTCGGCTTGTTCTTTGCGGCGATTTATTATCGCCTGAAGCGCGATCAATTCACGGCCGCGATCGTAACTGAAATAGTTCCCGAAGAGCCTGACCTACCGTTACCTACACCTGAACAATCAGAAAGTCGCGGGCTCAATTAAGAAGCCGTGTTCTTCTAAAGAGCAAATGCGATAGGCCCCTTTAAAGGAGCGTTGTCCGTGAGAGTTTTTGCCGGCTACGATCACATAGTCTAAAGATAACTGAATCAAGCGACGAATGGCGGTCAGACTCCATTGCGGGGCTCCCATTTGTATAAGCATCTCTAAGCGGATCAGGGCCTGGCCGGCATCTTGGGCGTGTAAAGTGCCAAAACTGCCGGCGTGACCGGTGGCTAAGGACATTAAAAAGTCTTTAGCTTCGGCGCCGCGGATTTCACCCATCACCAAACGATCAGGTCGCAAACGCAAAGATCTTTTGACCAACTGTCCTTGGTCGACGCTGGGTAACACGCCCTGCGGATCTTCACGAGTTAAAAGTTTCGTGCTTGCGCTGTTCGGTAAAACAATTTCTGAGGTGTCTTCGATGACAACAACCCGTTCATTTTCCGGCAACAGATTTAAGAATGAATTTAGGACCGACGTTTTGCCTACACCTGTGGCGCCAATGACCAAAAAATTTTTACGTTCTTCGATCAGTTTGCCGAAGAAAAGTAAATCAGATTCTGTACACCAGTTTTTTTGTTGCAGGCGATGAAACGTCCAAGGATTTTTAGGATGACGGCGCAAAGAAAAATGAGGGAACTCGTGGGTCAGTTCTGCACCGACTAAGCTAAAGCGAAATTCGCGGAAGCTCCCATCAGCTGTGGGATGTTCGATGGTTATATGAGCATCAGCTTCATGGCACATGCGATCCAAGCAGTTGCGAAAGCTCAATTCCGAAAAAAAGCTATCGGGGTGGCGCTGCAGTCGACCATTCATTTCAAACCATATCGAGTTCGGAGTGTTGACCAGAATCTCGGTGATTTGTTCGTTTTCTAAAAGTTCGCAGAGAGGACCGCATGATGACAGTTCATTTTGCACTCGTGCTTTTACGGAAACGTCGACGTTTTGTAAGTTTTTGTTGATAATCCCTGCGACTTTTTGCGAACGTAAATTATTTTCTTCTTCGGGTGATAAAAGAAATTCGTTCAGAGGTATTTGCTGGATGTCGCTTTGGATTTGCTCATAAATTCTTTTTGCGTCTAGCATTAGATTCTCTCCTTGCCTTTGAGATGACCGATACTTTCGCCGTTGTCGCCTTCTGGCAAAATTGTCGGGCGAACAAAGATGACCAGTTCAGAGCGGTGTTCACGGAAGTCTTTGCTTGAAAATAAAGCCCCTAAAATGGGAAGGCGAGAAAGGAAGGGCAATCCCGAAGAGCTTTCACCGTCTTCACTTTTCAACAGACCTGACAGCGCAATCGTTTGGGGTCGAGTCAAATCAAAGTGACTTGAAACTCGATTCGTCAATAAGCCCGGAATGTTATCAACGGCCATGCCCTGATCCAGAGTCGTGATCTCAGTATCGATGGAAAGACTTATGCGACCAGCCGCATCGGCTTTGGGTTTTACTTTCAGCAAAATTCCATAGCGTTTCCATACAAGATCTTGGGTTCGGTAGCCCACTATCTTGATTGGGAATTCTCCGCCGGCTAAAAACTCGGCTTCCTTCCCACTGCGACATAGGATGTTGGGACTGGCTAGGATTTTCCCCTGTCCGCTGGACTCCATCGCATGGACATCAAAGGGCAGATCCAGTGGTGAAGTTTTATTTGCGTCTATGACTTGGGCTGAATAACTCTTCGACCAGTCTAAGCCATATTTCAGGCTGAAAGTGCGCTTGATTTCAACCACGGTGATTTGTACTTTAACTGTCGGGGCAATGTCCAAACTGTTTTCGTCCTTAAGAACCGAAATGCCAAAGGGCTTAAGCAGTTGCTGATATTTTTTAAAGAGCAAATCTGCAGTATTCACGCGAATTTCTGGGGACGGTTGAAAGATGATTGTTTGCGGCGGCAGTTTCGCATTAGCAAAAAGATCTTGAAAATATTCTTGAGCCTCTTCCTGCAGGCTTACGGACAGCTCGGCACGCATTTGGTAACTAAATTCGCGGGCACGTGCGACCTCTGCAAGGCGCGCCCAATCCTTCATCCGATATAGTCGGCCCTGAATTAACAGATCACCTTCTGCGACACGGCTTGATAGCCCGACTAAGTTTTTAAGCTCTCGTTGCAAGTCCTCCAATGAGTCGGTCTTTGCCGGATGCAGCACTTGGATTGAGTATGAATTGGCGCCGACTTTTAAAAGAGTTTTGCCTTCGCGAGATCCGCGAATAACTAAATAGGTGCCTTGCACTTCGGCTTTCAGGATCTCGCGATCTTGGATCCACACCGAAGACTCTCCTTTTAAGGGCAGCCGTTGCGAGGTGCCCAAAGGTAAGGTCAGATTGTTCGGATTTGCGAAGCTTAAAGATGAAATAAAAATGGAGAAAAGAATAAAGTTTTTCATGCGAGGGATGAAAGCAAAACCCATGCGGCGTTCAGCTAGTTTTAAAGGAATCTTAGGACCGGATTCCGGACAAAATCAGCCGAGCGGTAACTCGAAGAACACCATCACCCCTTGGTCGGTGTTTTTAAACTGCAATTGCGACTGATGGGACTTTAAAATCGACTGACAGATCGTAAGCCCAAGACCGGTCCCACTAGAGTGGTGCATCACATCTTCATCAATATAAAATGGCTTAGTGATTTTGCTGATAACCGAAGCGGGCAATTGCGGTCCTTTGTTCGAAACTAAAAAGCGCAGGCAGTTCCCACTGCGTAAACTTTCTAGTTGAATCTCACTGGCCTCGTCTCCAAACTTGGCGGCGTTATGAATCAGGCGTTGCACGACTTGCTTAATTAAACGTACATCAGCTTGCACGTTTAAGGGTTCAAGTTTACTCGTAAGGCGCTGCTGTTTTTTATTTATTAAGTCAGTGACGTCTTTGCCTAGGCCCTCGTCAAATTGGTTGAAAGCGACGCTTTGTTTTTCAATTTTTAATTGATTAGTTTCAGCCCGGACAACCAGCAAGACGTCATCTACTAGGTTTTTTAACTTATCTGCACTTTTAGAAATACGATTCACCATCAATTTGTCTTCGTCGTTTAAATTGGATTCGGCCAACAACGATGAAAAACTTAAAATTGAAGTCAGCGGAGTTTTCAACTCGTGATTGATCAAAATCATAAAATTTGATTTGGCGACATCTAAACTTTTTAATTCATCTAGGGCTTTTGCCAAGTCCGCGTTCTTTTTCTTTAGCTCTTGGCCCAGATTATAATGCTCGACCGCGCGTTCAACGGTATTGCCCAAGTCCACTGGATCCCAAGGTTTCGTCAGGTAACGAAAGATTTGTCCTTTGTTGACGGCCATGATCACGGATTCGAGATCGGTGTAACCCGTTAATAAAATGCGAACTGTATCAGGATGAGAGTTCAAAGTTTTTTCTAAAAACTCTACACCAGTCATTTCTGGCATTCTTTGATCGGTGATAATTAGCGAAACAGGGCCTGGATTTTTGGCCAGGATGTCTAGCGCCTCTTTACCTGAGGTCGCCTTTAGTACTGTGAACTGCTTGCGGAACAGTCGTTCCAAGGCATCGACGTTATCAATTTCATCATCAACGCAAAGAATTGTGTGCTTAGTCATATTAGGTAGTGTAGAATTTGAGATAGGTCCGTGCAAAGTATTTTGCGCGGGTCTACTTGTTGTCATGGAGGATGACAGGGAATAAGGACTGGGCTCTGGTCCAGTTTCATAACGTTTCCACAGTTTTGCTCAGAAATGAGTCAAGTCTGCGACCTCTCCTGACGATAATTAATACGATAAGAAGAATTTTTTTATCCTTTTCAGGAGATCGAGTATGAGAATTTCGATGCGCATTGCAACTCTCTTCACATTGGTGACTGGTTTTGCAGTAGGTGCTCAAGCCCAATCAGGAATGTGGGGAGCCGGAATTTACGGTGGTATGCAAGCATGTCCTTACCCATATGCGGCGGCCGAAGGCTCTAGCAGTCATTTGGATGACATCAAAGAAGCGCAAGAGGCGATCTCTGAGGCGCAACGACAAATTCGCGAAAAAAAATCTGAAAAAAGAAGACTGACGAACGACCTCAATAAGGCTCGTAAAAATGTCGAAGGTGTGGTGCGTGAAGAGTTTACTTCTTTCATGTTCGATCACATTGAAAACACGACAAAGTGTACGGACTATGCAGCGCTGGCGGTGGATCCAAAAGATTCCGTATCGCAAGTGTCCGAAGGCGGTAAGTCCGTTGTTCCTACAAAATCCGATGGGACACCGTCGAATGGTAAAACGATTACAGGTTTCAGTCTTGAACAATGGAAAAATCTTTGCGATCCGAACAAGCCTGGTGCCGTAAGCGGCGCGGTGTGTGACGGCGCAGATTATCGTCAGCCGTCTAAAGGGCGTGCAACGGCCCAAGATTGTAAAACGGGTTTGATCGAATACCGCAACAAATATACTCAATCTGGAAGACTCCAATCTGAAATTGAATCTTTAGAAAATGCAGTTCGCCAAGCAAAAGATAACATCAAAGACTCACGCAAAAGTCTTGCGGAAGAGCGCAGAGAACAACAACGTGAAGCGCGCGAAGCTCAGCTTGAGGGTGGCGTTTGCGTAGGTTGTATCGCACAAGGTGCGGGTTACCAATATCGTAAACCCGAAACTGACTGGGGCTCTGTTGCAGGTAACGTAGGACTTGGCTTGGCTTCTTTAGTCATGGGTTATCAAACGAATAAAATGATCGCTGGTTACAACGCTCAAAATGGTTGGGAGACAAATCCATACGCAGCAATGGGATATGGTTACGGTCTTGGGGCTATCGGCACGGGCATTGGTCAAATGGTTGGCGGCGGCAGCGGTATTTACGGCTCCATGAGCGGTGGTATTGGTGCGGGGGCTTTCGGTTGCGCAGGCAACAATGGTGGTCCTTATGGTATGGCCGGTCCTTATGGTGGCATGAATGGAAATGGCATGTGGGGCAATCCCTATGGCATGGCAGGTCTTGGCGGTCTTGGTGGCGGCTTAGGCGGCGGAATTTATCTTCCAGGCATGGGTCCTTGGGGAATGAATGGTCCATACGGCATGGGTGGTATGGGCGGCATGGGCATGGGAATGCCGATGGGTGGAATGGGTATGCCAATGGGCGGCGCTCTTGGCGGCCTAATGAGTGGCGGAATGGGAATGCCAATGATGGGCGGCATGGGAATGCCCATGGGTGGTATGGGCATGGGAATGCCAATGGGCGGAATGGGTATGCCAATGGGCGGAATGGGTATGCCAATGGGCGGTGCTCTTGGTGGCCTGATGAATGGTGGAATGGGAATGCCAATGATGGGCGGCATGGGAATGCCCATGGGCGGAGCTCTTGGTGGCTTGATGGGCGGCGGCATGGGAATGCCAATGATGGGCGGCATGGGAATGCCTATGGGTGGTATGGGCATGGGAATGCCGATGGGCGGAATGGGTATGCCGATGATGGGCGGAATGGCCGGGGGCCTAGGCTCAATGCAAATGCAACAACAAATGATGCAAATGCAAATGCAACAATACCAAATGTACATGCAGCAACAGCAAACCTATATGCAACAGCAAATGCAAAAACAGCAAGCAGTGGCGAGCTTACAGCAAGAGCTTTATGGTTTGTTATATCGCATTCAGCAAATCCAATACGGAGGCGGCAGCTACATTGGTGGCTCAATTGGCGGCAGTATCGGAATTGGGACGGGCACAGGAATTACACCTTTGCCGGGTGGAGTCGGAACGGGCACTGGCACAGCGCCAATCCCGGCCGCGCGATAATTCACATTATTTAGTTAAATTTAAATGGGCCCTCTGCTAAAACAGAGGGCCTTATGCTTTTAAAAATCCCTCGTCTTTACGACAGCCACACTCACTTTATTGCGACCGGAGAATTCGCTGGGGGCCTTGCTTTAGGTGAACTAAAAAGTGCCAGCGACGTGGCGAAAATTCCTCTCAAGAGTTCGTATTATCGTGGTGAGTGGTTGATGGGGTTCGGTTGGAACGAAACCGCATGGCCAGAACCTCCGCATAAAAAAATCTTAGATCTTATTTTTCCCGACCATCCCGTTTTTTTCGCGCGTATGGATGGTCATCGTTGTTGGGTCAATTCAAAGGCTTTACAATATTTAGGTTTTGCTTCGGAAACCGGTGTCCTAATGGAAAAAGAACATCTCCAAGCCTGGGACCGTTTGCCGGATTATACTCACGAGCAACAGCGTGGGCATATTCTGACAGCCTGCCGGGTTTTCAATAAATCGGGCTTTACGCACGTAAGGGACATGTCCTGCACAGAATCTTTGTGGCATAATCTGGTGTCGCTATCAGAGGCAAAAGAGCTGACTCTGGCTATTGAAGAAAATGTGACATCCCATGACCTTAACGACTTCGAGAGCATTTTAGATTTATGCGTGCGCGCAAAAAAAACTGAAACGCCTTATGTGCGCATGAAAGGTGTAAAGGTCTTTTACGACGGCTCTTTGGGCTCTCAAACGGCGTATCTTTCAAAGCCCTACAATGGCAAAGGCGATGGCCCGAGAGGGACTCCCTTGTGGGACCTTGCGGACATTGAAGAAGTTCTTAAACGAACGTGGGCAGCAGGCTTAGATTTTTCCGTGCACACTATCGGTGATGAAGCTGCTCATCAGATTGTAGATCTGGCCAGAAAAGTGTCAGCCAAAGGCTCGGTCGGTCGTTTAAATATCGAACATGCGCAACTTCTCAGACCCGAAACTATTCAAATGATGAAGCCTTTGCATGTGCGCTGTCACATGCAGCCTTGCCATTGGCTAAGTGATAAGGTGTGGCTTGAAGATAAATTAGGTGATCTTTATAAATACGTCTTCCCCTGGGAAGCGTTAAGGCTTGCACAAATTCCGATTTCTTTTGGTTGTGACAGTCCAGTCGAACCGCCTTCATTTTTGCGTAACAAAGAAGCTTTAGAAAAAAGTGTGCAAGCGGGGATCCGTAAATTTAATGGCGACCTCGCTGTCGCCCATTCGCATCCGGATGCTGGGTTTATGGATTCTTATACTGTTATCGAAGAGGATAAAATCAAAGAGGTCGTTTTCGCTGGAACGAAGCTCTTACTTTAAGGCTGTTTTGCTCCAGTCGAGACGTTTGCCTTTTGCCGAAGCGACAATAAGACTTCCTAAAATGATCGCGCCCGCGGTGTAAAGCAGAGGTTTATTTTCTTCAATCCACGAGCCTTTATCGGAGGCGGTGGTAATTTTGCGTAAGCAAGTGTCATTAAAAAAGACAACACCGCGATTGCCAGCTTCAAAATCTTGGACATTCGAAGAAAAACCATCGCAGGAACCTTCGATTAAATTTTCAAAAGCGAAATGTTGATTTATCAACTGATCAAATGTTCCAAAAAAGTGGACCGGAGTGTGCGCATTTGACAATAATGTCCATTGGTAGGCTGTTTTCGGAGACAGAGCCAGGTTGTCGTCCCAGGCAAAACTTAGTGATTCCACCAGTACTTTTTCAGCCGTGGGAAATTTTTTGGCAATTTGTTTTAGCGATACGACCTGCGAGGCACAGCTTCTAAGCGCAGGGCCCTCGTTCAGCAAGGCGGCGGCTTTACAGTATGTGTGTAACAGCTCTAACTGGACTGCGGTGGAATTTTTTTGCTCCAAAAGCCGATCGGTAAGATCGCGCACATAACGCAGACTTGTTAAGGTCAACGGAGCTTCACTTTGAATCTGTTTTATCAGTTGCAAAGCCGCAGAGCTGTTTTGATTATTCAGGTCGGCCAGTTGAAAAAGTTTATCTTCCTGTAGGGTGTTTTTTTGTAAGTGCCATTGTGTATGGTCTATAAAGGAGGTTGCGTCAGATCGCGACCGCATAAAGTCGTTGAATTTCGCGGGCGACGAGCCCGATGCGCGGATAACGATGCTTTGGGCCTGGGCGGACACAGTCAGAAATGTCACGATGACGGCAAAAAGAGATCTCATATCAAGCTCCTAATTTTGGTATTCCACGCGCACGTGGTTTTTTAAAGCGGAAGTTAGTTCAGATCCCTTGGTGTTGGGATTTTGCACAACGGCAATAAAAGGACCGGTGAAACCTAAGAGCTTAGAACCCTCGTCGTCTTTAACTAATACGGCATATTGTTGAGGGTTGAGGGGAGCTCTTAAAAGCTTTAAACGACTGCCAACTTTCAATCCGCCTTTTTGTTTGTCATTGGAAGCCAGATATAAATCAACCACGCCACCTTGTTCGCCGACAAGAGAGGCCAGCGATTCCGCATTGGCGATCTCAATCGGTACTAGGGTGAACCCGACTGGAATAAAAGTATCGACGGAACGAGGTGCCGGCAAAAGAGTCTCATTTTCCATTGCTGGCGGGGGTGTTTCCCTGGTTGAAAAATAAGAAATGAAACCCAGAACAACAAAGCCCAAAACAAGCGGATTACTTTTTATTTTTTGCAGATATTTTTTGTACATGGGTCGGATCCTTTGTGAATTTGTATTTTTGTTGTGCGGGTTTTATTTCTTCTAAGTGCCCGATCGCGGCAAACGCGACCAAAGCTAAAAAGAAGCTCACCACGCAGACTTCCAAGAGAATTTGCCCTTGCTGACGGTTGGTTGCCATTTTGAATTTTCCTTCACTAAAGTGACGGCACAGGATTTTTTAAAGTCGAATTCGTTACTGACGAAGAGTGAAAACGGTCGACGCACGGAAAGACGGTATTGCCATTCATGGGCCAAAGACTGTTTGTGCTCAAAGTCTTCCTGGGGGCTGTAGGGCGGAGCAATGTCCGAGTCGTCCGGACGGACCGCGAGTTTTGGGGCTTTGCCGTTGAAGGCGCGCATCTGTAAACTCATGAGGACGTCAGATCTTGATTGCAAAGTCTGACGAAGGCGGGTGCGGGTCGCCGAGTGATGGAACGCTAGGATTAAATTGCTTTGCTGGATAATTTGTTTTTGGCGAATATCGAGCTCCTTACGCTTTTGCATGAGCTCATTAATTTTTTTGGTTTGCTTGTCCACGAGCAACCAGTTTTGTTGTGCGATAGCAAGAGCACGCGCAGCCTGAGCTGCCAGCAGTTGAAGCCTAAGGGACCGCGCTAACGGATTTAAATTCAAAAGTGACGTTAATAGAGGCGCCACGCGTTTTTGCGCAGTCAGGCCCTCTTTTCGGCAGACGTGTTTTACAGATAAATCGGTTTGCGTGACATTAACGACTGAAAACAGAATGATTAGGCCGACGACAAAAACCGGGAGCAATGCCATAATCATAGCCAATGCAAACCCTTTTTCGCTCTTAAGGTGGTTCATAGCAGCCTCTCGCGTATCTGGCGCAGGTGCATTTTCGGAGGACTGGAAAAATCGATGGCAATTTTCCCGGAAAATTGAGAAGTGCCTTTACGCAAAAAAAGTTCTGTTTGTTCTTTGAAGAGCAAAACCTTCTTTAGGCGCGCTGAAAGTTCTTGCTCGCATTCGTAGACCGAGGCGCTGTCTAAGCAAATCAAAGCTTCATGCAGATGATAGTCGGCAAAGCAGTAAACGGTGCCGCGATAAACAAGTGCCCCCAGAGCTGTGATAAAACAAAAAATCAAGGGCAGCGCCAAGACGCCTTCGACGGAGCCCTGGCCGCGCTGGCGTGACCTGATATTCATATTAATTTTTGTCGGATTTCGACGGATTGACTGAGCCCTCAAAAAAGTCGCTGAAGTCTCTTTTTTTATACATGCTTTCGGTGACTTCGTGCGCTTTGATGGCCCGAGTTTCTTTACCGCCTAAGGCGTTGGCGACGGTCGCAAACTTGACGTTTAAATTTGCGCCGACAGTTTTGATCACGGCAATGCTGCCAACGGCGACGATCGCAACGATAACTAGATATTCAATCAGGCCTTGGCCTTTGTTATTTTTTAAAGTGGATTTTGCTTTCATAGATTCTCCTTAGGCAGGAGCGAAAGCAAATTTGGAACTTGGCGCCGATGCGGATTAAACAAAAAAAAGAAGTCCGGAGGTCCGGACTTCGTGTGCTTACTTCTTTTTACCTTTAGCAGAAGCTTCTTTTTTTGCGGCTGCTTTTTCTTCTTTTGCAGCGGCAGCAGCTTCTTTTTTCGCGCCGGCTTTTTTGGCCTTACGAAGGATGATAATTCTGTCTAAAATTTCGAAGGCTTCCTTTTGCAGGTCATTTTCAAAGATAAAGCGGTAAAACCCTTCGATTTCAGGACTTTGGCGGAACTTTTTTAGGGACGTTGGAAGGCTGTCAGATTGAACGAAGTCGATGGAACTGCCGTCTTTTGAGAGTTTTACTTTTTCAGCCATTATTTAAATCCCCTAATGTTTTAAAGGGTTTGTACAACGGACGGGGGCTTTGAAGCAAGAATAAAATAGGGTATTAGCTTGCGTGACTAGAGTTTTTAGTTCTCTGTTAAGACTGATTAAACTATTGAATTTCTTGAACAAATAAGTGAGATTTGTCTTTATAAAAAGGGGAGGTCCGATGCTCATTCTTAACGGTAAAGACGTGGCCAAAGAAGTGCGCGCAACCCTGGTTCCTCGCGTAGCAAGCTTTAAGGAAAAAAACGGCCGGGCTCCTCATCTGTCAGTTGTCATAGTTGGTGAAGACAGCGCCAGTCAAGTCTATGTAAAAAACAAAAAGCTGGCGTGTGAGGCTGTTGGGATGACCTCCACCATTCATGCTTTGCCAGTCCAAGTTTCGCAGCAAGAACTCAATGAGAAAATTCGCAAATTGAATAGTGATCCTTTAGTCGATGGCATTCTGGTGCAGTTTCCTTTGCCTAAACATTTATGTGCTGAAGAAGTTTTAAAGTTAATTTCAGAAAGCAAAGACGCTGACGGACTGACTTACATGTCCATGGGGCATCTTTTAGCCGGAAATCCTTTGGTGAATCCGTGCACACCTGCAGGGGTTATGACAATTCTTCGTCATTATGGGCTTTCCGTAGAAGGTCTTAAGGTGGTGGTCGTAGGCCGCAGTAATATCGTCGGTAAGCCAATGGCTCTGATGCTTAACGCTGCCAATGCGACCGTGACAATCTGTCATTCAAAAACCGTGAATTTATCATCCTACACCCGGGCCGCAGACCTAGTTGTCGTTGCCGCTGGTAAAGCTCGTATGTTAGGTAAAGAGGACTTTAAACAAGGTGCGATCATCATCGATGTGGGTATCCATCGCGATGGACCTAACGGCAAACTGTGTGGTGACGTGCGCTTCGAAGAACTGCAAGGGTGGGCAAAGGCAGCGACTCCGGTTCCTGGTGGCGTCGGCCCGATGACTATCGCAACACTTTTGCAGAACACATGCTGGCTTGCCGAACAAAAAGCGGGTCTGCACAAGACATAGTTTAGAGGATTTTAAATGTTCAGCGGATTTCTAAAAAACGTATGGTATGTCGGACTTCCCAGCGAAGAATTGGCCATCGGTAAAACCCAAGCGCGTAAAATCATGAACGAACCCATTGTGTTCTTTCGTAATACTCAAGGAAAAGTGTCTGCAGTTCGGGATATCTGTCCCCACCGTGGCATCCCATTAAGTTATGGCCGGGTCGTAGAAGACACCATCGAGTGTCCGTACCATGGTTGGAAATTTGACGGAACGGGTATGTGCACAGAGATCCCTTCGCTGTGTCCCGGCCAAGATTTAAATCCCAATAAAATCAAAGTCCGCGCCTATCCAGTGCATGAAGCACAAGGCTTGATTTGGATTTTCATTGGCGACAAAGACTATGACATGACCAAGGCGCCGGCTATTCCGGTGATGAAAGCATTCCCTGCGACGGTAAAGCCAAAACTGACTTATGTCGTCAACTTCCCTTGTCACGTAGATCACGCTGTGATCGGTTTAATGGATCCCGCTCACGGTCCTTACGTGCACAAAAGCTGGTTCTGGCGTTCAGAAAAAACCATGCTCGAGAAAAAGAAAAAGTTCGCGCCTGTGGAATATGGATTTCAGATGGTCCGCCATCAGCCCTCAAAGAATTCTAAAGCTTATAAAATTTTGGGTGGGGCACCCACGACAGAAATTACCTTCACTTTGCCATGCGTGCGTGTGGAGCACATTGAAGTCGGTTCGAGAAATTTCTATTCTTACACGGCGTTGACTCCGGTCGATGAGATGAACACACGAGTGACTCAGTTAGCTTACTGGGACATTCCGTGGATCAGCCTGATCAAGCCCGCGTTGCACTTGTTTTCGAAAAACTTCCTAGGCCAAGACATGGATGCGGTGACCAAACAACAAGAGGGGCTAAAATACGATCCGAGCTTGATGTTGATCAAAGACGCGGACACTCAGGCGAAGTGGTACTATGCCTTAAAAACAGAATACCACGATCACTTGCAGGAACAGCGTGCGTTCCAGCACCCGGTGAAAGAAACCGAACTGCGCTGGAGAAGCTAGCGCCATGTTAGCTCGCTGGTGCTTTCTTTTTCTTATTTTAGGGGTTGGTTCTGCCCATGCATTCAAGTTGCACTATGTGGCGGAAGCGTCTCTTACAGCGGGATTCCAATATAAGAAAGCAATCATCGGCGGCCTTTCGGGTATCGTCTGGCAGGGCAATAATCTTTATGCCTTATCTGATGATAAGGGGCGCATGGGTGAGCCGCGTTTCTTTTCGTTCGGACTTACAATTGATAAAAATAAGGTGGAATTAAAGCCAAACGCTGTTCACTTTTTAAGTCACTTTCCCCTAGAAGATGGAAAAAAAGAGAGTCTAGATCCAGAAGGTTTTGCGCCCTTAGGTGGGACAAATTTTATTTTCTCTTCAGAAGGCAGCGGCAATGCTAAGCCACGAGAAATGCCCCGCCTTGCGATTTTAAGTGCGACCGGGATATGGAAGTCCGACCTGCCTATCCCAGCCAAGTTTTTGCCAGAAAAAGTGGGTCAGCAAAAAAAGGGTGTGCAGAACAATTTAGCTTTCGAAAGTTTAACCTCATTTTCAGAGGGTAAAGTTCTTTTTGCTGCGATTGAAGCGCCCTTATCACAAGATGAGTCCTCAAGCTTGGAGTCCTCTGGCCGTTGGATTCGGATTTTAAAGTATGATGATAAAGGCAAAGAAGACTTTCGTGTGTCCGCAGAGTACGCCTATCGTATTGATGATTTAAAAAATACAGACCAGGGCTTTGAGGTCTTTCGAGGAGTCTCTGAAATTCTAGCCGTTTCTGAAAGCAAACTGATCGTGATGGAAAGAGGCGTGCGCCTGTCGCAAAAGAATGTTTTATCGCAGACGGTGACCTTGTATTTGGCGGATCTAAGTAAGGCGAGCAATGTCATGTCCTTTGATAAGCTTTCGGAAGCCAAGTTCTTAGGGGCTGAAAAAACCAAGATTATCGATTTTGAAACAGATTTAAATAAAGAGCGCCCTGGTAAAAAGGTGCAAAACTTTGAAGCTCTTTCCTGGGGACCGATTTTACCTGACGGACGTAAGACGTTATTGGTAATGAGTGATAATAATTTTTCTAAAAAAGACGACACAGAGCTGATCGTCTTTGCAGTTGAAGGTGAGTAATTCATGATGACCGTTTGGAGACTTCGTCAAGGTGCTGATAAAAGAATTCGCAGTGGACACCCCTGGGTCTTTTCAAATGAACTTTCCGTGAGCCCGAAAGGTTTGCCACCCGGAACCCCGGTCGAATTGCAAGACGCCAAAGGTCAGTTCTTGGCCCGTGGTTATGGCAATCCGCACTCTCTGATCGCGTTTCGCGCTTTAAGTTTTAATCCCCAAGAGCAAGCGCCGACGGGATACGATTTCTTACAGCAAAAAGTTTTAAACTCTTGGAAGGTGCGCAAGGCCGCTGGTTTTCGTGGCAGTTTTCGCCTGGCATTTGGTGAATCAGATTACATTCCAGGTCTGGTTTTAGACTATTACGTCGTCAGACAAAACGGACAACAAGGGCAAGTCTTTGCCGCCCAGTTAGTTACTGCGGGAATGAATGAAGCCTTAAAAGATATAGAATTGTTCTTTAAAGGGTTGGTCGAAAAAGCGAAGGCCCAAGGAATTTCTGAGTACGGCTGGGAACAGACTGCGGTTGTCATTCGTAACGACGTCGGTATTAGAAAGTTAGAAGGCCTTAACGTCGAAGAGCCAAAAACTGTGAAAGATCTGTCAGGTATGGATTTATCTGACATCGAAATCTTACTGAATGCCGCCGACGATGAAGGTGTCGTGTCCATGAGCTGTGACCTGAAGGAAGGTCAAAAGACGGGTTTCTTCTTGGATCAAACTCACAACATTCATTTGGCTGTCGAACTTTATAAAAACTGGGCGTTGTCGCAACCTAAACGCAAAATTCGTGTTTTGGATTTGTGTTGTTATGTCGGGCACTGGTCGACACAAATAACTCGAGCATTAAAAAGCTTGGGCTTTGAGGTTGAGGTGTCCTTAGTTGACGTTTCAAAGACGGCATTGGCTTTTGCAAAGAAAAATGCCGAGCGTGAAGGGGCCCAGGTC
Source organism: Bdellovibrio sp. (assembly GCA_013360185.1). Lineage (GTDB taxonomy): Bacteria > Bdellovibrionota > Bdellovibrionia > Bdellovibrionales > Bdellovibrionaceae > Bdellovibrio. Next base: position 22,053 of record JABWCO010000006.1, on the reverse strand, counting down.
ATCGTGCATGAAATGGATGTGTCGACTGGCTTAGGCGAGTTGCCAAGTGCGAATTATGATATTGTTATTGCCGATCCACCGGCATTTATTAAATCAAAAAAAGATATTCCTATTGGTAAGCATGCGTACTTAAAAATGAACACCCATGCGTTTCGTGTGGTTAAAAACAATGGCTTTGTGGCCTCTTGTTCTTGTTCTGGTTTGCTTGAAGAAGAAGAATTCCGCGATGCAATTCGTAAAGCTTCGTTGCGTAACTTTTCAGAGGTGCGCAGTGTTTTGCGCGGTGGCCATGCCGCGGACCATCCGACGCTGATGCAATTCCCTGAAGGTTTTTACTTAAAAATGTACGTCCACTACGTTTTGTAGGAGCGTGCTTTACACGACTTGTTGTCCGTGGGCCCAGAAGCCTGCGGACTCCGTCAGTCCCGATAAAACTGAGTGGAAGTGAGCTTGAGTTTGTAAACGCTCTTGGCCAAAGCGACGCGCGAACTCTTCCTGAATAAATGGCACCTTGGCCGTGCCACCAGTTAAGCAGACCAAATCCACTTGTTCAGGTTTTATGTTCGCAGAGACAAGGCACTCATCAAGGGCCGCAAAGATTTTTTCTTTGGTGTTACTTGCCCAGTCTATAAACTGCGGCAACGTAAAGGTTTCGGTAATTTCTAAATCAGGATAGTCAAAGTTAAATACGGCCTGATCTTGGGCTGACAAGGTCCGTTTAGTGGCTTCGATTTTTTCAAAAAACGGAAAAATTTGTTGGTCTTCTATTAAAACAAACAGGCGTTCTATCGCCGCGGCATCTTTGCCCGTCAGGGAACTTTTACGAACTTCGCGAATGAACTCGTAGGTGTCTTTTTCTTTTAAATGGACGATGTGCGCAGGGTGATTCAGTCTTTGCGTGATTCCCACAGGCATGGTTAGGACATTGTTGCTCATGGGCAGACGATAGCGTGACTTGGCGCCAAAATATTCGTTCAGTTTGTGGCTCATAAAGACGCTGTCTAAGGCGTCACCAGCAAGTGGACAGCCGTCGATCGCCAGCACGTCTTCTTTGGAAAAGTTTTCGGGACGAAGGCGAATCAAGGTAAAATCTGAAGTTCCACCGCCGAAGTCGCCAATTAACACGACCTTTTCACTTTGAAGCGTTCGGCGATAGTCAAAAGCGGCGGCTAAGGGTTCCGGAACAAATTGGACTTCTTTAAAGCCAGCAAAGGCTGCCGCTTTTTCCATGCGATGCAAAGCAAAGCCGTCGGCCACAGGATCCATCGAATATCGTGCGGGCCTGCCAATCACGGCGCGATCTACGTTTGTGCCCAATACTTTTTCTGCCCGTTTTTTGAGTTCCAGAAGAAATACACCGACTAAGTTTTCTAAGGTTAAAATGCGATTATCTAAGACCGTTCCTAAATAATTTTGATTGGGCAGGTGGGATTTAAAAGATCGAAACAACCGACCTTCCATATCTTCTTCGATGTATTTTTCAATAGCCTCGGACCCATAAAAGCATAAATCTGGATTAGGAAAGTACAGCAATGTGCGCATCAAGGTCGCATCACTTGCATGGGGGGCAATCGCGAGCGCTTCATAACGCTGGCCCTTGTGAAAAGCCCCGACAAGGGAGTTGCTGGTTCCGAAATCTATGGAAAGAAAACTATCGTTCGACATAGCGTAAGGTTAGCAAACAGACTACGCGGCCACAAAACAAAAATGGGAACCTACCATGAACTTATTGCTGTCAGATTTTTTGCTCGGGGCCTAGAAATGGCACTTTGATTTTATTCTTTTCACAGGGATGAAATAGGCATCGAAAAAAACAATCTAACGTTGATATGTTCGGGCCACGTTCAGGGAGTTTATCATGAATGTTTTAAATGGCTTGTTTCGTATGATAGCATTTGGATCTTTGTTGATCGTTGTTTCGTGTAGCAATCTTGGCTACGAACAATCAACCTGGGGAGTTATTGTCTCCCAGGCTGAAATTGAAACGTCAATTAAGTAGTTACAGCGACTTGTTGTTGAGGGGCTTGGTTGGTCACTTGTGCCATTTGCGCTGCCGCCATTTGGGCGTGCTGCGCTTGTTGGTGGTACAAGTTTAATTTTGCCGCGTACTCTTTAAGCGCGGCATTTTCGTGTTTTAAGACGCCTAGCTGGGTCAAGGCTTGTTGCAAGTGGCTGTAATAGTCTTGCGCCTCTAAAGCCTTCTTATCCAAAGCCAACTTCATGTCGATGATTTTATTTTCAGCTACCGACATGAGGTTTTTTAGTACATCGCCTTGAGTATGTGCCGACGATTCGACTTCGTTAAAGGAAGCAGAAATCTTTTCGATTTCCTCATTTAAAGAAGCAATTGTGTTGTCGCGCTCTGTGATTGTGTTACGCAACTCTTCACCTTCTTGTTGCAGTTGCAACTTGTCGGTTTTCAAGGCTTGGATTTCGCCCTGGAATTGCTCCCGCTGCTCTTCCCAAAGTTCTTGTTCTTTGGCAAACGCCGATTTTGCTTTGGTGAGTTCTACCGTAAGCTCTTCTTTCAGAGCTTGGCTTAATTCGTATTCTCGCTGTAAAGCTTTGCAACGTTCAAAAAGTGCCTGGCTGTATTTCTTCTCTTCGCTTTGCATCTGCATCGCGCGGGCTTTCAGACCTTGGATTTCGAGTTGCAGTTGCAGGCTTAATTCTAAGGAGCGAGCCAAGTCGGCACTGAGCTTCGTATTGTTAGCTCTTTCAGCACTTAGTTGCTCGACCAGTTGACGGGATTGGACATCCACTGTTTCTGGACCGTAAGAAACGTTTTCTAGGCTTTTGATCTTTTCTAAGAGTTCCTCTTGCGAGCCTTTGAGCTCGGTGTGGAACTTCTTCATTTGAACTTGCATTTGTTCATACTTAGGTTGAGCAGGAACGGAGTCCTCACCCTGGCCTTGCGTACTTAGCTCGTTCAGTTTGTTGCAGATCTCATCAAAAAGTTTTTCGTGCTCAGGAACCGAGTTCGTCATAGACTTCATTGTGAGGCATAGACGGAAGTCAAGTCATCGAAATTCATTGACCCTATGACGCTCTCGATTTAGGTCCAGTATGTGAGTCTTTTTGTAGGAGGATTTTAAATGGTACTTTTTAGATTTTTGCGTCTGGTAATGGCTGTGATTTTTTCAATTACTTGTGCGCAAAGTGTGCACGCACAAGAAGTGGGTCTGCTAAGTGACATTAAACCACCTCAGCAATCTTCAGAGTATATTTTCCGCTCTTCACCTAAAGAGTCCCTTATTGGTGTGCAATTGTTGGGAGCCGTCAATAAACCCGGTATCTATTATATCCCGGCTAATACCGATCTTTTAAAGCTGCTGACTTTAGCGGGGGGAACCACAAATGGTGGCGATCTTTCAGAGGTTTTAGTCCGCAAAATGGAACCGAAATCCTGGTCTGAAATAAAATCCAAAGCGATTAATGAGTATCAAGGCGCTTACGAGGTAGATGCTGAAAAAATAATCAAATATGGCGGCGGCAAGAATTTAAAATTGCAGCAAGATGACTTTGTCTATGTGCCACCGCGAACTCCTTGGATTAGTTCGGAAGCGTCTCGAAATATCACGATTGTTTCAATTGTGCTTGGAATTGTTTTAACGGCCGTATTAATCGATAAAAACGCGGAAAAGAAGTAATGCTGCAGGCACGCGACGGACGCATTTTATTTTTAATAAAAGCGCTGGTCGCGATGCTCTTTATTTCAAAAATTTCATTGGGCAGTTTGTTGCCGATTCCGGCAAGTTTTGCCTTTTTGATCTATCAAAAGGGGTTGCATCCCTTTATGAACCTTTTTCTGTGTATTCTGTTTGGAACGCCCTTGGCTTTGTTGTGGTTGAAAGTACGCGTACGCAATCACCTCAGTGGTTTTTATAAGCTGTTTATATTTTTGTTGGTTTTGATTTTGACGACGCAGACCTTGCTGCAGATTCATTATGTCAATTCGGGCGAATCGGCGTTTATGCAAATTGGGGCTTTATGCGCCTCGCTCTTTATGATGATGGTTTATGGAGTTTTGATTCCCAGCCTGTGGCCCGCCCCAGACTTTTTAAAGTTTGTGCAGCGTTGGTCCGGCGTACTAGTTTTAATTTCGCTCCTGTTGTTTGTCCTAGCTGGAAGTTCCGTTTTCAAGGGGGGACGTTTCGTCGGAGTCTTTAAGCACATTCCCCACATGGTAACTTGTGCAACGGTGGCCTTTGTTTTTTCTCTGGGTACCTTTTTGCGAGAAGCAAAAGCGCAACATAAGATTTGGAGCCTCCTAATTTTGTGTGCGAGCTTCTTTGCGATTGTTCTTACGGGGACTCGTTCGTCGGCGGGAGCCGCATTGATGGCGTTTGTCGTGACGATGGTTTTGCATCGAACGGTCACCAACGAAGGACGTATTTTTAAGTTTTTATTTTTGTCATTGATCGTGACTGTGAGCCTGTTTTTTGGAGCTGATATTTATGAGTTTACGCGCGGACTGGCCACGGGACAAAGTTCGTTAGGCGGCCGTGAAGCTCAGGATGGGGTGGCGTCTCGCTGGGAAGAAGTTCAGCGCGGCAGTCAAATATTTCTGCAGGAGCCTTGGTTAGGGCATGGTCTGTTATCCAAGTTTGCTTCTGGCGGCGAGGTCGACGTTGCCAATTACAATGCGATGAAGGATCCCCATAATATTTTTATTTCTGCAGGCGTCATCGGTGGGTGGCCTTTGGTGGTCTTAAGCGTTGTGGGCTTGATCTTTATGATTGTTGCTGCCCTGAAGTCGTTGAAAGCTCAAGACGTTGCGAAAAGACAGATCGCCATTTACCTGTTAGCTCACATTCCTATTTTAGTTATTTATCACGTGCATCTTTCTCTTGGTGGTATGGCCGACCGGCTCTATTGGATGGTCTTCGGGTTCGTGGCCGCATCGGCTGCGACACTGTCAAATGACCGAACAGCTCTGAAGTAATTTCAAATGCTTAACGCTCATTACAGATTTAACACAAGCCAAGCCTAAAAAACGGTGGCACAACCAATGCTTAAGGTTATTCATCTTGGACTGTAAGGGTGGGACTATGAGTGATCAGCATATTGAGCCGGAGCTAACTGTCGGCGAAATTATTAAATTGTATCTGTCTCATTGGCGTATGTTTGTCGTTTTTACGGCGGGCTTATTTGCGTTGAGCATCTTGATTTATGTCGTGAAAATTCCTTTTGTCGCCTCTTCAACAATAGTTATTAATGACTCGCAAAATTCGACGATGCAGGCATTTTCGAATCAATTTTTTGGCATGTCCAAGTCTGTACAGGAATCCAAAAAAGGCAGCAGCGTTCTTTCCAAGCATATAGAATACTTAAAAACTCGTGAGTTTTATGAGGCTCTTTTAAGTCGTTTGCAAACGCGTGGGAATAGCCCACTGATAACTATGGAAGAACGTCGGGGCTTTGAGATTTTACTGAATAACTACCTTAAAGATCTTGAAAAACCCGAAGTGACAAATGAGCTTTTAAATCGTCTGGATAAGTGGACAAAGATTCAGTTGGATTCGGACTTCGAAATAAAGGTGTCCGCGGTCACTCCGATAAAGGCGATGTCGTTATTTCTTTCCAATACCGTGTCAGAGCTGGCAGCTGAAACTTTGAAAAAGCGCGAACTTGAAGAAATCGGCCGTGTTGAAAGCTTCATGACCAAACAGAAAGACGAAGCGGATTTAAAGCTTGTGGATATTAGCAAACGTCTGGCGGATCTGCAGGGTAAAGATGAAAATGTCCTACCGTTAGCATCCAAAGAAAAGATGGGCGATTACGTTTCAGATCTGTTGGTGCGTTCCAATGAAATTAAATTAAAGATGGCTGAAAACAAAAAGGCCATTCAATATTTGGAAAAAGGTCGTACCGGCCAACGTGAAAGTGCATTGTATGGCGTCGGTGGAAAAATCGAGGCCTTGAAAATAGAAAACAATATGTTGGCAGAAAAGCTGGGACAGGTGCAGGCCTCGATTCAGCGTCTTAAAAAAGAAGTGAAGGCTTTCCCGGTTGCCGAACAAATGGTTGAGGACTTAAAAAAGAAGTCTGAGTTAGAGTTTGCGCGGTACAAGGAGCTCAGTGCCTCTTTGGGTAAACTTGAAGCGCAGAAAATTTCAATTGATTCGCGCTTTGAAGTTTTAGAAAGCGCTCGCTGGGACACCACGGTTCCGCAAATCGGTTTGTTGAGTTTAGGCCTGTTGTCCATATTGTTGAGTCAGTTTGCGGGATCTTTAATTATCTATTTTAGATATCTGTGGAATCCCAATGTGGTCACAGCACAAGCTTCGCGCAATTTGGTGATTTTTGATCACCACTCGACGGATCCACGAGTGATTATTGAAAACTCGAAAATTAAATTTAGTCTAAAAAAACCGGACGCGGCAAAAGATAATGACAAGTCCGATGACCCCAAAAGTCCCTCTTGGAATGTCTTAAATGTCAGCCAAGGGACGGACGCAACTCAATAGGTAAGTGTGTGATGTTGAAGGCAAGTTTGTTCTTAGGTGTAAATGTTCTCGCAGCAACGCTTGTAGTTGCTTGTAGCAATGGCGGTGTGGATCATTCAATTCATCAAGCCGTCACCGACAATAAAAATGCGAAGTCCTTGATTGAGTGGGAAAAGTCAGATTCTCATCCAGAGCTTTTATTTGAGCAATGGCGCAAAGATGCCGCGAGCAGTCCTGAAAAGAAGGCGTCCTTGCAAGAACGAGTTTGTAAAGAGCTTGCGGCCTTGGATGGCGAAGCCTTGAGTATATTTGATAACGAGATCCATGCAGAAAAGAATGCGATAGTTATTTATACGTGCAAGGGGCAATTGCTTGAGAAAATTGAAGAGTTCTATGTGTCGCAGCGACCGGCAGCGGAAGTTCTGGCTCCCCAACAGTCTTTACAAAAAGCTCACTTTCAGTTTCCTCTGAACGTGCAAAAACGCGATACCACGAACGGATACTTTGCTGTTACGGGAGATGTGGCCCGTAAGGAAGTGATTTTAACTTTCGATGACGGCCCAAGTGAGCGTTACACTGAAACTATCTTGCAGGCTTTGCGTGCGGTGAATGCCAAGGCGATTTTCTTTTCTTTAGCTAAAAGCGTTCGTTCCAATCCGGAAATTCTAAAGAAAGTGGCGGCCGATGGACATTCTATTGGAAGTCACTCCATTACCCATGCCTGTTTGGGAACTTCTCGGGCTTGTCAGAAAACCAATGGCCAAGTTTTGTCATTTGACCAAGCTGCGGTCGAAATTCGCGGTGGCCACCAAGCCGTTTACGACACCTTAGGTTGGGTGGATCCATTTTTTCGTTTTCCCTATGGCGAAGCTTCTCCCGAGCTTAAAAATTTCTTAAAAACGAATTCGACAGGGGAGTTTCTTTGGTCAATCGACAGCGAAGACTGGAAAGCGCAAACTAACGAAAAATTGATCAGTAATACCTTGGCGCAGATTGAAGCTCGTGGTCGCGGCATTGTGTTGTTCCATGATATCCAACGCCGAACTGCGGAAGTGCTGCCACAATTCCTAGCAGAGCTTTATTCGCGTGGTTATAGCGTTGTTTTGCTGCAACCGGCTGACATGAATATTCGCTACAACAGCAAGCTTGTGAAAAAGAAGCTCCCGTAGTAAATCGTTGCCCATGAAACGCCCCGATATTGATCGTCCATCGACATGGAAATCCTATAAAACTGATATGTGCAAAGGCTGTTGGGGCGGTTGTTGTACGATGCCGGTTGAAGTCAAATTGGCGGACTTGATCCGCCTTGAGTTATGCAGTGAGGATGAAGCTGCAGGCTCCATTAAAAAACTCTCCAAGCGTCTAATCAAAGAGGGTTATATTGTGTCTTACCGTCAAGGCACAGAATTCTTTATGCTTTCGCAAAAAGCCAATCGTGATTGTTTCTTTTTAGACTCAAAAACACGGCTGTGTACCGTCTATGAAAAACGGCCAGATACGTGTCGCCAATTCCCATCTATTGGGCCTCGCCCGGGGTTTTGTCCTGGCGGAGCGCAGGGGATTTAACCCCCTTTCTGTCTCAAATCGAGAGTTTCTGGCAATCCCTGTTAGGTGTTTAGACAGGCAGGGACGCACTTTTGTCTCTGTCTCACTCTGAGCTATGCCAAGTCTCGTATAGCCCTGTCTCGAGTGGCACAAGCGCTGCTCTAGAGGAAGGTAGGAAACAGGAGGTCTTTATGAACTTCTCAGATAAGAAAATTGAAATCTCGATTTTAAGTCTTTCACTTTTATTAGTGGTGGGCCTGGGATATCTGTTTAAAACTCCTGTGCAAAATGCGGTGACGGAAATTCAAGAAATTATTTATGAAATGCCACGTCCTAAGAACTCCTTCCTGGCTGCCTTATTCAGCCTAGGGGACCGGGAAATTTCACGCACTTACAAAAATCCATTTGTTAAGAAAAAGGCTGATGACAAGAAAGCCGCTGAAGTTGCCAAAGCGACTCCGGCAAAATCCGTCGCGGCAAAAAAGACTGAGCCCAAAAAAATAGCTAAAAAAGACGACAAAAATGCGAAGAAAAAGGTCGAAGTGGCTGTTGTTGGTGGCGTTGACGAAAAAAAATGGTCTGCTGAAGCAGAGCTTTCTGGCGGATCTTTCGGTGGCACTGGTCAGGTGGCATACAATGAAACTGGTGCAAACAACAAGAACCCCACAACACTTCAAGATAAAAACGACATGAGTGGTGCTCAATGGAGAGCTTTGTTAGCCGCCCAACCAACGAAAGAAAATGTCGCTAAGTTATTGCAAGCGTACGAAGCAAAAGATATCGATGATCAAGCTTTCTATACTATTGTAACGGATCTTTACCGCAACAATAAGTCGGAGGTGCAACTTTTGGGTTTGGCAGCAGTAAGAGCCGTTTATAATGTAAAGAGCTTCTCTTTGACGGCAGAGTACTATGATCAGTTGGCGAAAGATGTGCAACCGCAAGCGCACGCTTATCTGCTTACTTATGCGGTTACACCTCGTTTGCCGATTTTAGCTGCGGCTTTGAAAAGCTCGAATTCAAACGTTGTTGAAGCTGCAATGGAAGTGGTTTTACTGGGCCACAAAAATGCGATGTCGGGTGTGAATTTGAATACAGATCCTCGCAACGCGCGTGGTGATGTGCAAACGAACTCAGTGTCTGGATATGCGAAGTTTATCCCAATCTTCCAGCAATTGGCGTTAAGTTCTGATCCTGCGATTGCGGGTCTTGCGAATACAGCTTTGAGTCAAATTCAAACGAATGTTGCGGCTCTTTAGGCTGGACAGCATTACAAATTTTGACAAGAATAAGGCGATGAAGTTTCTTCGCCTTATTTGCATTTTATGCATGATCTTTTCAAATGCTTACGTGCATGCCGAAACAGCTTTGCCACGCAATTTGAGCAAAGAGGATCGACAAAGGGCGCTGCAAATTTTAGGTTTCGGTTCGGCCGCTAAAGTATTAGACAATCCTTATCCCCTGGGCGGCTATACAGGTATTGAGTTGGGTGTGGCTTCCGAGTTTATTCCCGTCGAAGATTTAGCCAGTTTGGGCAGTAAAACCACCGATAAAGGTGAATACAATTATTACACTCTGACATTTGGGAAAGGCCTTTATTATAACGTCGATATGCATGCCTACTTTACTCCCTTTGGACAAGCTGAAAAGATGCAGAGTTATGGAGCGCAAATTCGCTGGGGCTTTTATGAATTGTCTTTCTTTCCGTTGTCATTCACGGCCATGGTTTATGGTGGGGGAGCCAACTTTGCGAACCTTATCAATATCACGACTCTGGGATTAGATATTTTGGCTACGGTTGCCATGGATAACGTGGCCGTTTACGCGGGTGTGGGTCAGACACGCGCCATTGGTAAGTTTATCGGCGGTGTCGACGGGATCACGGACACACAAGAAACCTACGAAGAAGACATTTTAGAAGGTCACTCAGTGTTTGGGATCAGCGTAGATATTTCGAAAGTGTTTATTGCCTTACAAATCGATCGTTATAAAGATTCTGTGTATAGCGGTAAAATCGGCTATCGTTTCTGATTTCAAAATTTTCTTAAGAATTTTATTTTTGTGATTTTTCAATGATCTTAGTCGTCGACTTGCCATCGATAAACTGCAGTGACATCACTTGGCCACCATAGGATTGAACAAATGTTCCACCGACAATTTGTTCAACTTTCCAGTCACCACCTTTAACTAAAATATCTGGACGAACTTTTTCAATTAAAGTTGCTGGCGTATCATCTGTGAAAATAACCGTGAAGTTGACAGCGCCTAAAGCGGCAAGAATTTCTGCACGATCGGATTCATTTTGAATGGGGCGGGTTGGGCCCTTAAGGCGCTTCACACTGGCATCGGCATTGACACCCACGACCAACGCGTCCCCTAAAGAGCGAGCTTCTTGCAGGTAGCGAACGTGGCCCACATGCAAAAGGTCAAAGACACCATTTGTGAAAACGATTTTTTTACCTTGAGAGCGTAACGGGGCTAAGGCCGCTTCAATATTATCAAACGTGCGAACTTGCCCCATGCACCTTACGCCTTTTTGTAAAGTTGAGCTCCGGTGATAGAGCCAGCTAAATCTTTGTTAAACAGAATGGACAGAACTGGGAATACGATAAACCCTGTAGTCACGACTAACGCGGAACGAGCCATCACTTTCAAAGAATAAGAGGCCTTGTTCAGCTCTTCGGGGCGACCGATACGTTGATCAAAAGCCCACTCGCCCGGCGTATAGCCCAAGAAAATGCGATTCAAGGTTAAATAAATAAAAGCGACGCCACCGAACAACGATAAAGTTGAAAGGTAAATCATTCCGTAGGCATCAGGGCGGCTTAAGTTGCCAATCAGGTCCACGCGAGTCACGACCAAAAGAATGATCATGCACAGCAGGCTTGAAGCCAGAACTAACATGCCATCCAAAAGAGCTGCAGAGAAACTCCACGTCGTTTTTTTGAATTCCTCTTTAGTTTTTGTCTGAGAAATTTTTTGTTTGGAATTGTCAAAATCCAAGCGGCGATTTTTTTGTAACGTCTTAAGGATTTCATCAACAGCGGCAGAACCGTCGCCACCCACTTCAGTCAATGAGCCTGGTGTTTGAGGAAGCTGAGTGGACGTTTTTTTGCGTGGTAACGGCGGACGCAATGGATCTGTCGATGTTTCTTCGATCAGTTCCAAGCCTTGGTCTTTAAGCAGATTGTGTGAAAATGCCGGTGCCTTGGTCTCGTCTTTAGTCGCAGGCGTTGTCGCTGCTTTCTTTTTGTGGAAACCTAGACCATCCGTGAGTGGCTTAAATTCAAATTCTTCGAAGGGATCCATTCCTTCTCCTTTCAACACATCAGATCAAAGTCATACTTTAGGACTGATACTAAGGCCATGCAAGCCGTTTCAACTCGCAAAACTTGGGGCCCCAGGGTCACTGGATCAAGGCCTAGGTTTTGAAACTGCTGGACTTCCGTCGTGGAAAATCCACCTTCGCTCCCGACGATAATCCACAGGTCTTTGATCCCTTGAGGGTGTTGAGATTTCGCTTTGCTGACAAAGCTCTTGATGCTTAGAGTCGACGGACCCTCATAAGCAAATAGACCCACAGAGTCTGGTTTTTGGTTAATCAAACCTGTGATTTTATCAAAGGTAATAGGATCATGGATTTTCATTAAGTCGCCGCGGCCTGATTGTTGGGTCGCGGAGCGCACGATCTTTTCCCAGCGTTCAAACTTATTGTCAGACAGCTTGTCGCCTTTGCGTAAGAAACTATATTCCGAAAAGAAGGGCTGAATGCTTGCAACGCCCATTTCAACGGCTTTTTCCATGATCGCATCCATGACCGGGAAGCGCGATACGGAAAGCAAGATGTGCACGCGGGGTTCTTTGATCGGAGGAATAACTCGTTCTTCCAGAATTTGCGCGTGGGCTGTTTTCTTAGAAACTTGAGTGACCTGAACGAAATAGGCTTTGCTATCCTCGGTCAGAACTTCAAACTTAGAGCCTTCAGCTTGGCGGCAGACATCAAAGATATGATGAAAGACGTCCCCAGTGAAATTGACCTGATCTTGAAAGATGTCTTTTTTTTCTATCCAATAGCGTCTCATGATTGCGCCCAATAGCCGACCCATTCATCTTTTTCAAGGCGGCGGATGACGGTCAGACCAGAGTCTTCCATGAATTTTTCAAAAAAGTGATTGTCACGCTCTTCTAAGATTCCCGTTAGTAAAATATGTCCGCCGGGCTTAAGCACGCGTAAAAGATCTTTTTTCAGATTGATCAAAACGCCATCAATGATGTTAGCTACAACGACGTCATATTGATCGCGGATGTCTTCTAATTGTGTCTCTGGAATACTGATTTGTGGAAGCTTATTTAGTTTAACATTTTCACGAGCCACGCGACGAGCTTCCGGATCAATTTCGATTCCAGTGACTAAGCCCATGCCACTCATTTGTGCCAGCATCGCGAGAATCGCAGTGCCGGTGCCGACATCAAGCATCGCCCAGTCAGCAACTTGGTGACTGTTTTTTTGTGTAAGTTTGTGAATAAAGAACGCCATCATCTGAGTCGTTGCGTGGGTTCCTGTTCCGAAAGCCATGCCTGGATCTATATAGATGGCATGTTTGCACTCAGCAGGGGGTTGTAGCCATGAGGGAACAACCCAGAAATCGCCAACAAGTTTAAAAGGTTTAAAACCTTTTTTCCACTCTTCTAACCAGTCTTTATTTTCTTCTTCGTAGATGCTCCATTTGATGCTGGGGCTTTGCTGTTGCAAGCCTTCGAAGAAAGCTTTGTTTGGAGTTTCTGGAAAAAACACATCCATTTCGTGGGTGCGCACATGCAACAACTGCGGATCATAAGTTAGATCGGGTTGTGCAAATGCCAAAGCCTCAGTGACTCCTGAGGCTCCAGATTCGAAACAATGTGTGGTGATGATGTCTTCAAGGTCCGCAGGAACTTGGCTTAGGCGAATACGAAAATAAGAATTGTCACTCATGAAGAGTGTTGTCACCCGAATCCGCTGTTTTTTCAAGCGTTTCCCCAGCTGTGGCACGTGCTGCTGGAGCCTTAAGCATGGTATTGGCTTTTTGGTCTGCACTTTCTACAGGGACCGCGGCGGTTGCTGGTGCCGGGGGGGCCGCTAGGGTCGTGGTTGATGCCGGAATCATTGCGACAGCGACGGTAGTTCCTGGCAGAGTGCTTGTTTCTTCGGCCACTTTGCGTTTTGGCTTTGGTTTGCTGTTATCAATAAATGAACCTTTGGTATCAATACGATCGCCGGTCATAATACCGATTTGTTCTAACATCGGCAGATCGTCACGCGATAGTAGTGAGTATTCCCGCGCCACGGCGACGCGATCATAAACTGCGATAATTTTTAATTGACCCACCGGCACCAGAATTTCACCGACGGCACTAGCACCACTGGCATCGCGAATATTAATTTTGCGCACAGCTGTGACAACCATGTTCTTTTTTAAGCCTAAGCTGGCGTCCGCATTTATATAGAAGTCTTTATAGACGGGATCGTCCTCGGCCAGAGTGATATTACGGCGCACATCGACGACGATGGGTTCGGCCGCACTGGATTGAAGAGTCATTCCAGTTAAAAGAGCAAAGATAAATATCTTCATCATAAAAAACCTTTCCATGGTTTTACTATGAAGGTTATCGGCTGTCTTATTTTGAAACTTTAGTCGCGAACCCTGTCTTCTTAAAAAGTGCTTTCGCAAAGCCCTAGGTTGAAGCCGTCGCTAATGGGATTTTAAGTCCCGTCCTTGGTCCAAGAATTATCTTTCTGGACTGCTCCTGCCTAGCACGCCTTCGGGACGGGCGTTTTGGGGACTTCGCCTAGATTCAATTGGTTGTATTTAGTGTCCGAGGGGGCTGGTATTTTAGTCCAGACGAGTTGTTTTTTTAGCTAGAGTATTGGCAATCAATGATGCCACAACGATGACGACACCAATAAGTTGTCGGGCGCTTAAGCTTTCCTTAAAAAGCCAAGCTCCCATGGCGGCGGCAGTTAAAGGCTCAATCATCATGAGCAACGCCACTTCAGTACTTTTTAATTTTTGCAGAGCCGCCAACTCCAGGCTTAAAGGCAAAACCGTGCAAACTAAGGCGATACCCAAAATAGTTGAAGTCTGAAAAGCAGTGAGGTTGTGAATTTGTGAAAAGTCGGGGCGATGAAAAAGAATCAAGGCCAGGGCGGCAAAGGTGATGACGTAAAGAGCTGATGAAACAGAGTGGACTGTCTTCTGTAGCTTGCCTGACAGTAAAACATAGATCGCGTAACTAATCGCAGAGCCTAAGCCAGCAGCAATGGCCCAGATATTTTTAACTTCAATATGCCCCCATAATAACAGAACTAGGCCGGTGGAGGCTGTTACTAAATACAGAGCTTCTTTGCGGGAGATTTTATCATGAGTGAAAAAATGCGAAAAAATATTTATCCAAAAGGGATACGTATAAAGCAAGAGTGCTGCCAAGGTTACACTCAGGCCGTCGATGGCTTCAAAGTAAAGTGTCGCAAAGAACCCGTAACCGAAGATCCCTAAAAGAGCGGCGGTGAAGATTTGTTTTTTAGTGAGTTTGACCAGATTAGGTTTAAAGAGCAGCAAGGCAATCCATAAAAGCAGGCCGGCTAAGGCAAAGCGGTAAGAAAGAAACTCGCCTACCGACAAGCCAGAGGCAAAAGCCCACTTGCCAAAGATGCCTAAAAAACCAAAGCCCATGCTTGCAATGGAAATTTCAATAGTTCCTCGTAAGCGTGGGCTGATTTTAGGCATGTGCAATTACTTTCGCGGTTTTTTTACTTTAACACGCGAAGCTGGCTTAGCTGTTTTCTTAGCCGATGGAGCACGGCCTTTGTAAGTGCGTTTTGTTTTAACGTCATCTGGATCATCCGGAAGGAAAACACGTTCAACCGCAACATCATTGATGTAAACAAGTTCGCCCGTTTTTAAAGCACCTAGGCGCAGACGTCCGATGGCTACACGTTGCAGTTTTAAAACGTCGAAGCCAATTTTTGCGAACATCTGACGGATCTGACGGTTCTTACCTTCAGTGATCACGATTTTGTACCATTCGTACTTGTCAGACTTGTTGTCGCCAGATTTTTTGATTTTTTCAACGTGACGGGCAGAAACGCGACCGCCGACAATGGCTACACCTTTTTTCAGCTTTTCGATTTGGAACGGCTGTGGTTGGCCATCTAGTTTCACAAGATAAGTTTTTGTGACTTCAGCTTTGGGATGCATCACTTTGTTGGCGAAATCGCCATCGTTAGTTAGAAGCAGCAGGCCCTCAGAATCCCAATCCAGACGACCAACCGGGAACACGCGCGAAGGAACGCCTTCAAGATAGTGCGCGATCGTAGGACGATCGTGTGGGTCATCCATGGTTGTTAGAACGCCTTTCGGCTTATTCATCACAAGATAAAGTTTTTGGGTAAGAGGTTTGCGTAATGGTTTGCCCTCAACCAATATTCTGTCAGCTTGGGGGTCTACTTTGATGCCAAGTTCGTAAACGCGCTTGCCATTTACAGTGACTGCGCCCTCTTCGATCATGCGGTCTGCATGTCGACGGGAAGCCAAGCCACTGTCTGCGATTAATTTGTTAAGTCGAACTCTTTGAGTGGAGTTATTTTCAGACATTCTTCATCTGCCTCAGGTAGGTGTTGAGCAGACAACATATCATTAGTCAGTCCGGAAGAGGAGATATTCTTGCGATTGCTCTCCGTAATCGCGTGACGGAGGTCACGTACGAGGAGAGTCATCAATTTATCCCCTAGGAAAATATTATCTAGTGCATTCTCAGATTTGCTCAGAACCATGGAGGACCATTTCACCGCTTCGGCATCACCTTGTTGAATCAGGGCACAGGTACGCTCTAGCTGGCTGACTAACTCCTGATAATAAGGATCGGTACGACGGTCGACAAAGAATTGCTCCAAACGTTTGATGGGGAACAAAACGCGTGTTTGCTCATGCAAGGGTTCGTTTTTGAACTCCTGCAGTTTTTGGAAGACATAACCTCTCAGCAAAGACCCAGTGATCTTGTCGCCCAAAATGCGGAACTGAGCGGTGATATAGGGAGATACTTCTATCTTGTGTGTATGGTGACTGCTTAATTCCAGCTCAGGCGTGTAGTACAGAACCAAGTCGTTGCGCAGGGGTTCTAGGAGGCCTTTACGGATTGTAAACTTGCGATCAAAGCAGCGAACTTCAAGCCCCTTGTCTTCACGCATGATGATCGCGATGACCCGCTTGTTTTGATCTGGCAGGACGCGAAATTTGTCTTTTTCGCCGCACAGAGTCTTAATGTACGCACTCACTGCGTCAATTAAGTCGGAAAAGTGTTCTATTTCCAAAAGCTGTAACTTTTGCGGGAAAAGAATGGGACTTAAATCGAACTTTTGTTGGTAAAAGCTATTAAAGTTTTCCAACAAAAAATGCACTTCGTGACCGAGCTGAGCCTTGTTGGAAGCCCAATGCGGGTAATCCATACAGTAATTGAAGAATGTCTCAATTAATTCAGGGGTTAGGGCGTCATCAGGGTGTGGGAAGCCGCGCAGAAAATTATAAAAAGACAGGCGTGTGGGTGTATTTTGAGGGTTTAAGTCCGAAACAAATTTTAGTAATTGTCCAACTTTTAGCACAGCGGTCTCCTTCCTGCGCGCATAAAGTATGAACATTTGAAATTTTAGTCCAGAGAAAATATGATAGGTAATGCAGAATTTTTGGAAAGTCCTAGGAGGGGCCTCACATGAATAAAGAACTGAATCCTGAACTATTTGGTGAAAAGAAAGTCGTCAAAAGTTCCGTTCTGGAGTCGCACCCGAGCCTGGGCGCAAATAATGCAAATTACTTGAACACAGATCGCCAGATTTTCGAACTTAAATCGCAAAATCATAACTTGGCTGAACAGCTTAACAAAATTGTCAGCACTGTGAATGAGCTGATTAAAACTTCGAACATTAAATTTGAAAAGCAAAGTCATCTTTTGACTCGTCTTGAGCAAAGTCACAACGGCTTGGCGTTAGAGGCGGGGCAGAAAATGGCCTTGCTGTCTCAGCGTGTGAATGAACGCAAAGCGGTTGATTTGAAAGTGCAAGAAATGGTCGATCGCCATAATAACGTGATCAAAAGTTTTGAAGTGCGCATGAACCATTTGCAAAAGCTTTTGGCCGAAAAGGAAGCGCAAATGATCACCGCGCAAACAGCCTTGAATGATGCAAAAATGGAAATCGCGCGCTTAAAGCGCATGTAGTTTTAAATTTCGTCCTGTGGCATCTCTTGCAACGAGAGATGCCCCGATCCCAGACCTTTCGATAGACCTATAAACTTTTATCTGTCTATTTTAAGTTCGTCCTTGTGATTCCTGATGCTCCAAATTATCTTGTACAAATTGGAGAATGTTTATGATTCAAGCTGTACACACTCTGAAGTCTTCGGACCCGGTTTCTTTTTATGCCGAGCTTACACGTCGCAATTTTCATTTTGTTTCTGAGGATTTGCAAAAAAAAGTAGCTAAGGTACGGGTCCTCATTGCCGGTTGTGGCAGCACAGGTGGCGCGTGTATTGAGTCCTTAGCTCGCGTGGGCGTTCAACATTTTGCCTTAGCTGATAATGGAAGTTATGAACTGAACAACATGAACCGCCAACATGTGCGCTTGGAAAATCTCGGCGAAAATAAGGCGGCTTTTCATGCCAAGGAAATCAGAAGTATCAATCCCTATGTTGAGGTCTTAGTCAGCGAAGAAGGTATCACTCCGCAGAATGTTGATCGCTTTGTCGAGTGGGCTGACTTTGTTTTTGATGCCGTTGATGTCACGACTCAGTCAGGGATTAAAGCGAAAATTCTTTTGCATCAAAAGTGTCACAGTTATAAAAAGCCCGTCTTGAGTGGTCTCGATTTGGGCTACCTGCAATGGGGTTGTAGTTATGACTATCGTGGTGGCCACTTGGCAATTCTGAATGGCCGAGAGCACGCGGCACTGGCTGCTAAAAATCCTTTAGCTGCTATTTTTGCGTTGTATCCGTTTAGTATCGTTCCAAATGATTGTGTCAGTTTATTGATCGATATGTTTGAGCAGAAAATAGATTTCGCACCCCAAATGGGTTGCACGTCGGATGCACTTTCTGCTGTGATTGTGCCAGCGTTGCTAAAATTTGCCGGAACTGGAGAATTGATTTCGGGGTGGCATTTGGATTTAAGCAGCTATCGCTATACGCGCCTGGAGCGCCTGGTGTCTTGGCTTAAAAGCATACCATTGCGTTTCAAGTTGCGCGGCTATGTTCGCCGCCTTAGTTAGGCAGCAGGCGTTTCAATAGGTGGACGAAATCAACGGGCCTTTCCAGTTGTGGCATGTGGCCACAGCCCGACCAGTTTTCAAAGGCCACATTGCTGAAGATCGATTTGAGTTCTGAGCTCACTTCGTCTTGGTTAAATACGGGATCTGAAGAGCCCGTTAAAACCAGGACGGGTTTGTCTAAGGGATGCGCCAATGCGGGCAATCGCAGGCGGGCCAAGTCCGCTAGCACTGCAATTTGCGATTCCATGTCGATGCCAAAGCGAGGATCAGCACCCACTCCGACCCACAATCTCAAGGCCTTGTCGTCAGTAAAATAATGGGTTAATAGGTTTGGATTTTGCCAAACCAGTCCCAAGCCTTCTTGCATTAGGGGATCCCAAAAACTTTTACTGCCTTCACGGCATTCGCGTAGGCGCTGGGCCGTAGCGGGGGCAGAAGAGCTTAGGTCTTTTTCAGATATGTGCATCATACGTTTAAAAACGGCACCCATGTTTAGCGTCGGTGCAATCATCAAAATCTGAGCGACTTCTGTGTCAGGATATAAGTGCAGAAGATCAAGCAAACCTTTCGCACCAAAAGATGATGCCACGACCAAGCTGGGGCCGGCCTGAGTCAGCGCTCTGTGCAAATCCTCAAGCCACAGTGAGTAAGCGTTGTCTTGCAAGAAGGCAGTGCCCTGCGGCCTCAGACGCGAAGGTTCATCCCAAAAAGTGCCGCTAATGCCTTGCTGTCTTAGCGCTCCCTGAAGAGCCACACGATCGGGTTCAGAGTTAAATCCGGGGCCTCCGTGAATAAAGAAGACGTTCATTATTGCGCCCCTTTTTCCATTCTCTTTAAGAACGCGTCGGGCTTTTCAAACTGAGTCAGCGTCAAGGCATCAATCCACACGCCGTGCTGGTTAATAAACACCACTGTTGGCAACCCTTGAATATTAAATTTCTTTTTTAAATTACGAAGTTCAGAACTGTCCTTGGTTGCGTCGAATTTTAACAGCACAAAACTTTCGGCCATCGCACGCACACGTGAATCTGAGAAAGTATGATCTTCTAATTCATGACAAGCCACGCACCAATCGGCCCAGAAATCAATGATGACGGGTTTGCCGTCTTTGCTAGCTTGGGCCAAAGCGGCCTCACTGTAAGGCTGCCAGTTGATGTTCTTAATTTGATTCAGGCTGTGTTCACTGACCATGTTATTGCGAATGAATGGGCGCAATTCAAAAAAAGCGACCGCCACGGAGCCAAAGCCCACGATCAAAACCGCTTGCATCAAGCCTTTGCGGATGTGTGCCAGAGCGGCACGGCCCTTAGCCGGAAGAAACGCACCGTAAACGCTTGCTAGAATAATTAGACCGACTCCTAAAGCAGCATCAAACCAGCGGTCCGGCAATAAGATGTCGAGGTAATAATAAAACCCACTTAACATTAAAGTGCCTAAAATAAATTTGAAAAAATTCATCCACGCGCCTGAGCGGGGTAAAGCTTTTACCAACTGGTTCGAAAGTCCAAGAGCAATGAAGATCAAACCTAAACCCAAAGCGTAAGTGAACAGATAGAGGAGGCCTAAAAGTTTATTCTGAGTCGACGCGACATAAGTTAGAATTGCCACCAACACAGGGCCGACACAGGGGCTGGCGACGATGCCGGCGAACAATCCCGTTAAGTAAGCGCCGCCCAACCCTTGTTTTTGTTTTCCGGTGCCCAGGCGATTGCGAATAAATGCGGGTACCTGGAATTCGTAAAGGCCATACATACTCAGAGCCATGGCTAAGAAAATCACACAAATCGCACTGAGCACATAAGGGTTCCCCAGAGTGGCTCCGAACACACCCCCACTTGAAGCCGCCGCGAGGCCTAACAAGGAATAAGTGGTTGCGATTCCTAAAACATACACACAGCTGGTGATGAAATTCATTAAACGGCTGCGCTCGTTAGAATGATTGCCTAAGACGGCCAGTGTGATGGGAATCATCGGAAAGATACATGGTGTGAAACTTGTGAAGATTCCCGCAAAGAAAACAAAAATCAATCCCGCGAATAAACTAGAGCCCAAATATTTATTGAAATTTGCGGTGTCAAAAAAACTGGAAGGTGACGACACGCTGGCTTCCGGCATGTTTTCAACGCGCGGCTGTCCTTCGACCATTGTTACCATGATCGGCACCGTCAAAGTTTTTGTCGTTGGGAAAAGACAAAACTGATCTGAACAAGCTTGATAGGTGAGTTCGACTTTCATTTGTTCGTGTTGTTTTAGAAAACGTGTTGGCGCTTCAATATGCGCGGAAAGCACGGCTTCATTTTCAACGCCGGTGCGTTCCTTCTTTGAAAATTTATCGTACCACTTCTTTAGAGGTTCGATCTTAAAGGGCGCGACTTGAAAGCCATCCGGTTCTAAGATGACCACGCGGAATTGATCTTCATATGCGTGGTAGCCTGCGGGCAGTTGCATTTTTATTTGAATGTTGCCGCCCTGGCCGGGACTCCATTCATAGGGTACGACTTGGGTCTGTGCAAGAAGGGGATCGGTGTCATTTGGATTTGCCCCAGACCACGACTTAGGACTGAGGATCAAGATAAGCAGTAAGAGTTGCAGACTTTGCCTGATGCGTTTCATATTTTTCCTCTTAGACCCACTCTCGACTATGGGCAAGTTTATTTGCGAATGACTCAATATTAACACACTTCGCACCGATAGAGAAACTGCGAGGTTATATCTTATGGGTTTTGTAGGCATTATCATAGTATTCGTTGCGGTCTTCGGTACCTTTGCTGCTACCGGTGGCCATATGGGCGTTATCATTGATGCGGCGATAGCAGAACTTTTAATCATCGGTGGTGCGGCCTTCGGCGCATACGTCCTTGGTAACCCCATGAAGATCGTAAAGATGGGTATGAAGTTGGGAATAAAAGCTTTGACTGCCAAAGGACCGCAAAAAGCGGACTATACCGAACTTTTGCAAATGCTTTTCCAACTTTTTCAGTTGTTCCGCAAGGAAGGACCGCAAGGCGTTGAGAAGCATATTGAGGAGCCTGAAAAGAGTGACATCTTTAAAGCGTATCCTGGATTTATGAAAAACCATCATGCTGTCGATTTTCTTTGCGACACGATGAAGGTAACTTTGTCGGCAGAGTTGTCCCCTTATGATGTGGATGATCTTTTAGATGCTGACATTAAAGGTATTCACGCCGAAGAACATTTGGCGCAACATGCTGTTGCAGCGGTAGCCGGGGGATTCCCGGGGCTAGGGATTGTTGCCGCCGTTCTAGGTATCGTTAAAACAATGAGTAAATTAAGTGAAGGTACTGAAGTTATCGGTGCCTCGGTGGCCCATGCCCTGGTCGGAACGATGTTAGGGGTTTTCTGCGCCTACGGTTTGATTGAACCGGTGGCGACAAAAATGTCTGCTGATATCGAAGCGGAAGGTCGTTACCTTCAGTGTATTAAGGCGGCATTGATCGCTTTGCAACGTGGGGCACCTCCAATTGTGTGTGTCGAGTTCGCACGTCGTTCGATCATGCCAGAGGAAAGACCGACCTTTGCTGAAATAGATAAAGCGACAAAAGAGATTAAAAAGGCAGCGTAATTTAATTATCAAGGAAATCGATAATGGCTGAAAAGAAACCGACAATCGTCATAAAAAAAATCACCGTCGTAGCCGGCGGTGGTCACGGGGGCTCCTGGAAGGTGGCTCTTGCGGATTTTATGACGGCTTTAATGGCCTTCTTTCTGGTGATGTGGTTGTTGGGGCAAAGTGAAGAAACGAAA
>JABWCO010000220.1 GCA_013360185.1 Bdellovibrio sp. | reverse complement strand
AAACGACGTCGTCTACTTCGGCGGTATTCACGCCTCCAAACACGCCGCGCCCACGCGCATCGCGTTCAGCAGCATTCCGGAGCTGTGGACGTTTGAGTAGTCAAAAACTATATTTCATTGAATTTGCGCTTGATTTTTTCTTGATCAAATGTTAGTATGTTTTCGTTCACTCTTTTCGAAGCTTCTTCCTCATAATTTCCGTCATTGTTGAATCTGATTAAATCTTTAGAAATTCCGTCTGAACTTGCACGTACCAAATACAAATTATAGCGGCATGGAAGAGTTTACTTTTACAGTTGACAGCGCATTGCTCAACGAGCTCGGAGAAAAGCTAGTTGAAACTGTTCATCTAGCTTTGCTGGAGCTGGTTAAGAATGCGTATGACGCAGATGCAAAAGATGTCACAATTTGCTTTAAACCAAATCCTGATGCAGGCCCCGAAATTCATGTAATTGATACTGGGTCAGGCATGACTTTAGAGCAAGTCAGGAGTTACTGGATGAGGATAGCGACCACCAATAAGGTTGCGAACGATAGATCTCCCTTGTATGGCAGACCGCGAGCAGGTTCAAAGGGCATCGGACGATTCGCATGTCGGAGGCTTGGCTCAAAGCTGGAATTGATAACAGTTGCGTTATATAACGCCGACCGTGGTAAAGGAACTCAGAAATATGAAAAAACCAAAGTCACTTTCGATTGGAAAGAGTTTACTCCCGGTGCAGAAGTAACCACAATTAAATGCCCTGGAGAAGTGGAAATAATCAATGAGGGGCACACAGGTACTACGTTGATAATCTCTGGTGCAGAACAAGATGAATGGAGTCGAAGAGGATACGCTTATTTGAAGCGCCAACTTGCCCTTTTGGTGGCAAATCGGGGAATAAGAAGACACGGCTACAAGGAAGATCCTGGCTTCAATATCATTCTTGAAGCTCCAGAACTGGGAGGAGATATCAAGGATTTGCGTGAGCAGCTTATCTCTGCAGGATGGGGCACGCTTACTGCAAGGATAGAATCCGATCATCACGCAGTGTGTCAGTTGGAAGCTTTGGGAATTGGAAAAAAAATCATCACGAGCAAGCAGACGTTCCCTCATTTGAAAGGAGTTTCACTTAATATTGGTATAATGCCGATTAGTAAAGGCCAGATACGCAAAACCGATGTTGTGTCTTTAGGAACGATGAAAGAGATTTTGCCTAATTGGGGTGGTGTACAAGTTAGGTATCGAGGTTTTCGAGTTTATCCGTATGGAGAAGGTGATGACGACTGGTTGAATATCGACAGAGATCGAGGACGACGCAAAGCTGCAGTTGAAAGTGAACAACTCTCCGCTTTTGCTGCGAAGCTGAGAGGAGTAGACCCGCAACGTTTTCTGCTTTCAATGTTGTCGATGAAAAACTATATCGGCAATGTCGAAATTGGTACAAATGCACAAGGTTTTGAGCTAAAACCAAACAGAGAAGGTTTTATACAAAGCGACGCTGTTGAAGAGCTTAAGTCTTTTGTTAGATTTGCTATAGACTGGTCCACAATCTACAGGGATTACTACATTCGTAAGAAGGCAAAAGAAGATTCAGAAGTTGCACAAGAGTATCTTGAAGAGGTCATAGGGAAAGAAATTGAACCAGGAAAAGTGGTCGAGGCGGCCACAAGTTATCTAGAAAAGCAATTCAAAGATGTTTCAAACTTGCTTCCGGCGGCTCAGAGAAGAGAACTGCAAAAAAAGGTTGACCGAGCTACCGATGCTATCGTAAAACACGACAAATCCAACAAAGAAGAATTACAGCACCTTCGCTTAATAGCTTCGACCTCGACTTTGTTGCTTGTATTTTCTCACGAAGTGAAATCGTTGTTAGGAACACTTGAGGATGAAAATGTATCTTTAATGCATCTAGCAAAGAAGTTATCGACAAATGATGCCAAGATTGTTGAAGGAATAAGAGTGGAATTGCTGGAAACAAAGGAAAAACACGATTCTGTCAGCGGTCTCAACCAACTTATTCTGAAGTATAAAGTGGTATGCGAAAAAGTAACTGCCCTCCAGACATTGGTAATCATCAATGATGAAGGGCAGCTAAAAATTATTTTTCAGAATGTACAGAACTTCGATTAAAGCAATCAGTTTTCACCAATCACTTTAAACAACTCATCTAATTTAGGTGTGAGAATAATTTCTATTCGTCTGTTTTTTCTGCGTGCTTCTGCTGTGTTGGCACTATCCACCGGAAGGTAAGGTCCACGGCCTGCTGGAGTAAGTCTTGTAGGGTCAATATTTTTATTCTTGGTGAGAATTCGTACCACACTTGTTGCTCTCAGCACACTTAAATCCCAGTTGTCTTTCATCGTTCCACCCGATATCGGAACATTGTCTGTATGTCCTTCTATCAGCACATTTATATCTTTATTATTCTCCAACACCTTGCCCAACTTATTCAATGCTTCTTCTCCCTTTTTATCTACCA
>JABWCO010000097.1 GCA_013360185.1 Bdellovibrio sp. | reverse complement strand
TGCCCGGTCAAATTAGGTGGGATTTACTTCCCCCAAAGCCGGTCCACTTACGTGGGATTTGCCCCCCTTGAAACCGGTCAAACTACGTGGGATTGGACAGCGTTCTTCGAAATGAAGGTTCTTAAAATATTCTATAAGGACGAACAGGGGCGCATCACTGAAAGGGACATCGAAGCTCAATATTTATTATTGAGTTGGCCTTTGTGGTACGTGATGGCTTGGGATCGATTAAGAAATGACATTAGATCCCTGCGTGTTGATCGTATTCAAAAAGCACAAATCTTAAACGAAAACTTTCGTATGCACCGCCAAGAACGCTTTATCGAAATCTTTAAGAAGTTTTCCGAGTCCTTATAAGCAGTCGCAAGAAATGGTGACCCCACCCCGACTCGAACGGGGATCAATCGTTTAGGAAACGAACGCTCTATCCTGTTGAGCTATGGGGTCAAATTTTAAAGCGCTTGCTGTAACGGAGATTGTAACACGGGCCAGGTGCTTTTCAAGACCGCAGGGCGACCTTGGAACACTAAGATGCCAAAATTTCCGTAATGAGTTAAGCGCGAAGCCCACTCTGTCGGATTGTTGTCCTTGCTCCAGCGCACCCAGACCACGGTTTGTTCCGGGTTGTTTTTCAAACGAGTCATCAAAACCGTACTAGTGCTAGCCACTGGAAACTCTTGATCGTCGATAGTTATGGTCGCCTCATCCAAAGAAAATTTCTGCTCTTGCAATTGCACTTTCATAAACTCAGAAAAAGCCTCTTGGTCGCCAACAAAGACCAAGGCGCCCTTCGCGGCAGGAGTAGCAATGTCGGCTACCGAATGCATCAAGGCTTTGCCCTCAAGGCGCTGTTTCCAAGTTTCGACAAAGCCCGTTGCGTCTTTTGAGTTGGTATCAAAGTAAAAGTGCACTAAGGGGCTGCCAAATACCGCTGACAAAGTGGCCGGACGTTCTGCGGTATAAAGAGTCCTAAAGACGTTAAAGCTTGGATCAATAGAAATTTTTACGGGACGTGTTTTAGTCGTATTCGTGTAAAGCAAAGCTTTTTGATTTAACAAAGCCACTTGCTTTAGTTCTGCTCCTGTTGCGAAAGTCCAAATAACTGGCACGTAAAGGTCATAGGTCTGTTCTTGCTTTTGCGACAGGGTGTAAGAGGTTCGGAAGCTTCCATCCGCCAGGGTCGTAACTTTGACGTCAAGAAGTTCAATCTCAGGAGCCCCTGTGCGATCCAGCCACTGATTAAATAAATTATCTAAATTTTGTGCAGTGACCTTTTCAAAGCTTTTTTGAATATCTAAAAAAGACGCACGTTTAAATAGATTGGCCGTATAAAAATCCTGAAGAGCCTTTTTAAAAGTTTCAGAGCCAAAGCGGAACTCAAGCATATGAAAGAACATCATCGCTTTGTTGTAACCCACAGCTTGGGAACTTGAGTTGTGGCGGCCTTGAAATTTACGCAAAGGAAAGTCTTTTTCGGCAGTGGCACCCACAAAGTCATTGTAGCTGATTAAACTATTTAAGCGATAGCTTTGTTCTTTACCTGCCAACTGTTGTTGCCAGTAATCAGCCATATAGGTTGTGAGGCCCTCGCTCCAGTTGCCGTTGTCATAATCTACGTAAACGCTGTTGCCCCACCAGTTGTGCAGAATTTCATGGGGCAGCGAGGAATTAAGAATAAAGGGCAAACGAATCACAGAGGGGCCCAGCAACGTAAAGCTGGGCATTCCGTAGCCAGTCTCCCAGAAGTTTTCGACGACGCTAAAGGATTGATATGGATAAGGCGAGATCATATTGCTAAAGTGCTCAACATAATCCGGAACCAAGTTTAAGAAAGATTGCGCCAAAGAGGGGTCTTCTTTGCGCAAAAGAACTTGAACTTTTTTGCCGTCCTTCATCGCTAGGTCATATGTAAAGAACGGACCCGCGACTAAGTAAATATCTTCCTGGGGATAGATTTCAACAAAACGTGAAACTTGTGTTTTGCCGATCGTCTGTGTGCTGATCATCTGGCCTTGCACTAACGACTTCCAAGGGGTCGGAACTTTGACCGTCACATCAAAACTTTTTTGCTGACCCAAGAATGAAGGATACCAATACGTATTGCCAAAGAGGGTGGCGCCGTCTGCAGAAATCAGTCCGCGACTGTTGTCTTCGACGACCGGATCGTAAACAATACCTTGATATTGAAAGGACGCGTTTAGGTCAGAACCACCTAGCTCTAAACCATACTCAGAAAAAATTTCGTCACCAGAGGCCGCATGCAAAAGAATCAAAGTATCGTCTGCACTTTTTAAAGAAATCTGCAAATCCTTATGCAGAAGAAAACTTAATTTGCGCGGAGTATCTTTGGGGAAGGTCACGACGTCTTGCACTTTGAGCATGCGCAATCCAGGATGTAGCTCCACGGTCATTTTATGATGCACGGGTGTTGCCGGGGCCGCATGGGTTTGCAACGTGACAAGCAAAACAAAAAGAAGACCGATAACAATCATCAGCTTGTTAAGAGCCTGAGTTTTAGACATGGTATACCTCTGAGTGCCGGTTTTTTACGCTGACTGACAAAAGACGTCAAAGGGATTCAATTTTTACTGGGCAGACGTGAACAGAAGTTGAATTTTCTTCCACTTCTCGCAAGGCGGGGCTTCGATAGAAATAGCTTTCTGGCTCCACGGGTGAGTGAACTCAAGGCGCAATGCTTTTAAGCACAAGCCCTCGATTCCTAAGTCATTTCTAAAAAAACGATTGTGATGTGAATCGCCATGAACGGCGTCTCCTAAGAGCGGATGTGAGATTCTATTAAAGTGCCTACGGATTTGGTGATAGCGCCCCGTGTGTGGGGTCACCTCCACCCAGGAGTAGCGCGCTGTGGGAAATTTTTTCCCAACAGCCACGGGAAACTCGCGCATAGCCAAGCGGCGAAAGCTCGTTTGTGCGTCGACAAGATCGCCCGTTGAATCCAATTCTAGGGGGATTTCTATGCGCCCTGATTCAGGTGTGTAGCCGCGGGTCACGGCCTGGTATGTCTTATGCGTGCTGCGCTCCGTGAACAGTTTGCAAAGCTGGCTTGCAGACGGCGAAGACAGTGCAAATAACAAAACCCCACTGGTTCCCGCATCCAGTCGGTGCACAGGGAAAACATGTTGTTTCATCATTTTTCGTACGTGATATAGCATAATTTTGTCACGAGACACACGGAACTCAGGATTTTCTGGCGGATGCACGTGAAACCCCGACGGCTTGTTTACGGCAATAAAATATTCATCCTGATAAAGCAATTCCATAAAGGCAGGATCTAACACTCTATTTGTTATTGGTCACGTAATACGGCGTTTTGGGGTGTAAAAATTGAGTTTTGATCTAAGCTGCGCGACCCTAAGGGCATGCTATTTCAAGGAGGCGCCCGTGCATAAAAGAAAAGTGCTTTTTGTTCTAACAAGTGCAAGCCAGCTTGGCGATACCGGTCATAAAACAGGGGCATACCTTTCCGAGATCACGCATGCTTATGAAGAGTTTTTCCGGGTTGGCCGAGAGGTTGATATGATCAGCCCTTTAGGAGGAGCCGTTCCCTTAGATGGCGTAAAAATGGATGACCCCGTGAATGCCGTGTGGATGAATGATGAAGAATTTTCCAGTAAACTCAAAACAACTCTGCGGCCTTGGCAAGTGCAAGGAAGCGACTATGCAGGCATTTATTTTGTTGGTGGGCATGGCGCCATGTTCGACTTTCCCGAAAACCTGCAGCTGCAAAAACTTGCGGCGGAAATTTATGAACAGAACGGGGTGGTCGGCTCCGTCTGTCATGGCGCCGCGGGTATCGTGAATGTACGACTTTCTGATGGGATTCACCTTGTGAAAGATCACGAGGTGTCGTGCTTTAGCAACAAAGAAGAAGAAACGGTCGGGATGGAGCATGCACTGCCTTTTTTGTTGGAAAATCGGGTGCAAGAAAATGGCGGTAAATACTCCTCGGCATCGCCATTTTCCGAGCATTTTGTGAAAAGTGGACGTCTGGTTACTGGGCAAAATCCAGCCTCCGCTGCCGGGGTCGCAAAGGCCATGTTAGAGGTCATGGACGTGATCGATACCGGACGCCTCGTGCCTGCGCAGAATTGGTGTGAGTGGAAGGGTCATGAGTCTCGGGCAGCAGGAGGTCCCGCGTGATGTCCGTAGAATCGATTATCGCTGAAAGTCCGCGTTTTCGGGAAGTGATTCGGGTCGCTAGGCGAGTGGCCTGCAGTTCCGCCAATGTTTTGATTACGGGGGAAAGTGGTACGGGCAAAGAAGTGATTGCTCGTATGATTCATGACATGAGCACTCGGCAACAACATAAGTTCGTGGCGATTAATTGCTCGGCTATTCCCGAGCAACTTTTGGAGTCTGAATTGTTTGGTTTTGCGCGGGGGGCTTTCACGGGGGCCATGGCGGCGAAAGCGGGGCTCTTTGAAGAGGCTAACGGCGGGACGCTATTTTTGGATGAAGTCGGCGACATGGATTTACATCTTCAGGCCAAACTTCTGCGCGTATTGCAAGATAAACAAATCAAGAGGGTCGGAGAAAATCACTATCGGCCTTTGAATATTCGTATTTTAGCAGCGACTCATTGTGATTTAAATGAGGACATTCTGCGAAAGAAATTTCGCGAAGACTTGTACTTCCGCTTAAACGTCGTACCGATAGAAATTCCACCGCTGCGTGAGCGGCGCGAAGACATTTTGCCCTTGGCGAACTATTTCTTAAAGCATTTTTCTGTTAAACATCAAATCCACGGAAAAAGTCTTTCCAGGGATGCATTAAAGTTTTTGAATGATCACAATTGGTCGGGGAATGTTCGCGAACTGGAAAATGTAATTGAAAGAGCCGTGGTGCTAAGTTCAGAACAAGAAATTTCTCTTAGGGACTTAGATTGTATTGAAGAATATGAAGGCGATGTGAATGCGACCTTTCAGCGTTTGTGCCAGCAGGAAGGACGTTTTCTATCCCTTGAAGAAGTCAGCCGGAACTATATTCAGTATGTTCTGCAGGCCAATAAAGGAGCTCGGGAAAAAACGGCAAGAGATCTGGGTATTGATCGTAAAACGCTTTACCGAAAAACTCATTGCCGTATTGAATAGTTCGCTCTTGCCTAATGAACGTGAGAGACAGGATCCTCTTTTTTGGGGCGTGACGGCTCTGCGGGACGCCCGGCGGGATGAGCTTGTGTACGGGCCGTGCGACTTGCTTCGCGTTCTTTGACGAAATCCATCACCAACGTCGCTAAAGCGGTCTCCAGAGGAGATGTTTCTGCGCTCGTGGGATGATGGGAGGTCTCCCGGCGTGCTGCAAGGGTCGCACGTGGCCAGGCCTTAATAAAAGCGAAAGAGAACGCCAATCCAGCTAAAGCCACTAAGACAACTCCGGTGCCGAGGGTCGCAGTCCAGGCGATAGAGCCCGTGCGATCAAACTGAGTTGTGGCATCCAGAACGGCGATAAAAAATCCTCCGCAAAGAATTATCACGGCGCCAAGGCTGCCGAGTATTAACGTCACAACACTGCGACTGCGGTAAGTGATTTCGCCGAAAATTTCCAGGGCCGCTTCGCGCAGACCTTTGGTGGGTTTCGAGTTAAGTCGGCCGATTACAAAAGATAAAATCATTGGGATAATTTTCATGACATTCTCCTGAGCTAAAAAGGGGAGACGCAAATCATCCCCCCTTTCTTATTCTTAGTTGTTGCGACGGATAAGCATTGCTGCCACAAAGCCAACAGTTGCAGCACCAAGAAGTGTGTAGAAAGGATGAGCTTTCACGAAGTCTTCCGAAGCGCCGACGGCTTCACGCGCTTTGTCTTGAATCGCATGATAGCGTTTCTCAAGATCCATGCTTTCAAGTTCTTTCGAGATGCCCTGTTTTACATTTTTTGCGGCATCTTTTGCATTGTCTTTGATATTGCCTAGATTGCTTCTGAAATCATTTGGTGTTGTTTCCATTGTTTTCTCCTTTTGGTTTGTTGGGAAGTCTGGATTCCGTATCCATACTCCAATAAAGCACGATCAGTGCCATGCTAAGACCTCATTGAGTTTGAGATGAAAGTAAAACGGGGGTAAAGCGCCCGATCTGGCCCGGGATTCCTGCCCCATTTGACCCTGTCAAAACACTGGGCTAGGATATTTCGATATTGCGACCGCAAGAGTGCGAAATTTTAGGTGGGCAGAGTGAGAAAATTCATTTTAGGTTTGATATTATTTGTATCGGTCCGTGAGACGGCAGGGGCAAAAGATTGCCATGAAAAACAAGGTGCCTTGGATTTCGGCTCTGGCACGACCAAGGCTTTTGCGGCATTGGTAGACGTTTGCCAAAAGAAAGTCATCGAAGTGATTTTCGAAGATCGTTTGCCTTTGGCCTTAAATGAAGCGCTCGAGAAGTCAGCACAGAAGGAAATCCCCACAGCAATTATTGACCAGGCTCTGCCGCAGTTCCAAACGATGCTGCAGAAAATGCAAGACCATGATGTTAAAAAAATTCATGGCATAGCCACGGCTGTTTTTCGCAGTGCTAAAAATGGTCCCCAGGTAATCCAGCGCATTGCTAAAACATTGCAAATTCCTGTGCAAATTATCTCTCAAGAAAAAGAAGCAGAGTTAGGATTTTGGTCTGCGATAGCACAAAAAAAACTTTCGCCGAAGGATCCGATCATCGTTTGGGATATCGGTGGAGGTTCGATGCAGATGTATGCCCGGCGCGGAAAAACGACCCACGTGTTTCAAGGAGACCTGGCCTCGGTCAGTTTTAAAAACAAAATTCTCGAAGATTTACAGTTTAAAGATCCGAAGCAAGTGTCTTCACCGAATCCCATTGGCACCAATAAAGACGCAGCTTTGCAGATTGCCAAAAATCATGCTTACATCCATGTTTCTGATTTTTTTAAAAAGGAAGCTGTAACGGCCCGCTGGATCGGCGTTGGAGGTGTCCTGTCTATGTCTGTGCAAGCGCAGACGAAGAAAGGGTCTGCTGAATTCACCCAGGCGGAACTTGATAAAACTTTGCGTGAACGTGTGTTCTTGCGGGATGAAGAAATCAACAGCGATTACAAAATTTCTGATATTTCCAACTTGGCCTTAGTTTTAGGCTATATGCAGGCCTTACAGATTCGCAAAGTTGAAACAGCCCAAGCCTCGTTAGGGCAGGGGCTGTTACTTTATAATATGCATCACTGATTCAAAATTGCCGCGACGGGGGAGCCCGTCGGCATATCATTACTGGTAAGAACCATCACTTCACCACCATGACGAATCACTTCGCACGCAATATCATCAAGAATGTCGTCATCTTTGCTGTCCATCTGCTTTTCGTGCATCGTCAGTTGACCACTCTTACGATGCAAGAGGCCCCAGATCTCGATGTTGTCGCGTAAGAACAGTGTTTTAATCTTTCCACTAAGCGCCGCTTTAGATATTTTCAGAATATCATCCACAACTTTTTTTTGACTTGAAAGCTCCGCCATCTCTGCTGTTGCAACGGACTTGTGTTTGCGAGAGTTCTTGTGAATTTGAGTATTAGCTTGGTGCAGTAAGGACTCTGTGCGTGGCAAGCCTTTGCTCGTGTCCACTGGAAAATGAATCGGATCCGGATGCGAAGAAATCTCTTTATAGGCCAAGAACAGTGTGTTGCTGGTGAAGACGTAAAGAGGCAAAGTCCTATAGCCAGCGCCTTTTTTTATTTTCGCTTCAATCCAGCGCAGGAATAGTTTTACGCTGCTTTTCTTTTTAAATTTTGAATCTTGTTGTCCGCGCCCCCGTAAATGGGATTTAAGATGGGGAATTTGTACATCTTCGCTCTCATCTTGAAACTTCCAATGAATACTATTGCTGTGTTGGCCCTGGTGGTACAAAAAGGTGTGCGACTCAGCCGTTTTATCGCCGTCGCAATTAAAGAACAAACACTCATTTGCGGTCAGCACCAAAATATTAAATACATGCTCTTTCTGCAGGTCTTCTAATAAAGGTTTAAGATGAAAGGAGTCCGCCACTACCACCTGCGAAGGCAGGTCATGGGTTACGGGAAAATAGCTGTGCCAATGTTTGTTCACAAAAACAGCCAGGCCTTTTTCCTGGCTGCTTAAGTATTCGCTGGGATTAAAATTATACAGGTTTTCCATCAACTCTTCGCGCAGTTCTTCGCGTTTATCGTGATTCAATAAATATTGAGTGCGGCGAACCAAAGCATCGAATTCCATTTGTAAAGTTTTGCTTATTAGGGCGGGCATATAGATTGAAATGCAGGGTCCATCTTGGACTGATGTCAGACGCAGCAGATCCTCGTGAGTCATTTTGTCCATCAAAGGCTACCTCCTGGTGAATGAAGTCTTCATGATCTCGTGGGGGTGCTGCGAATACAAAAAGTCATTTAACAGTCTAGTGTTAGGGGTCATGTTGTGGCCCTTGCAAAGTGCTTTTATAATTTAAGGAACTGTTCGCGGTCTTTTGTGGCAGCCCAGACAACTTAACGAAAAGAGGACGAAGATGAAAACCTGGATTATCGTGGCCCACCGAACCGAAGCTAAAATCTTCAGTTACGACCATCGAAAAAATGCCGATATAGAATTCGTCACGAAATTAGAAAATCCACGAGGTCGCCTTAAGGCCCAAGATATCAACGCTGACAGACCTGGTATCTTTTCCGGGGCCCCAGCGCACGCTTCGGGACTGCAAAGGCAGGAGTCTCCGACAGAGAGAGTCGCGCAAGAGTTCGCCAAAAAAATTTCGGATTATTTAGAGTTGTCCAGACAAAGACATATTTTTACAGAACTGATTCTTATCGCAGATCCATACTTTTTAGGTCTTCTGCGCGGGAACTTAACGAAGCCTCTAATCGCTTGTGTCCGCAGGGAAATCAGCAAAGATCTTGCGACCGTAACAGGTGATGATTTAAAGAATCGTCTATGGCCACAAGAGCCAGAGAGATCGCGACAACAACTGTAAAAGGATCCTAATCACAAATTTTTTGCGCGGCCTCAACTAAAGTTTCTTGGCTGAAGAACAGGGCTGCGTGGTCCCGCGCGGCTTGAAAGAGCTTCTTCGTTGCCGGTAAGACCTCGAAAGCGTCGCGATAAGTCGGCGTATAATAAGAATTCACAAGCTGTACACGGCCTCGCGCATCACGTTGCAAGCGTAAATATATTACGGCCCCTGTTTTGCGATTTAAATCTTTTTGATAGGCTAAAAAGTTACCCATGGAAAAGGCGACAATCGCTTTGCGCCCATCAGACAGGGTCACATATTCTACAGGCTGAAAGACATGGGGATGAGAACCGACAATAGCCAAGGCGCCAGCCCGTAAAAATCGTTGCGCAAAAGCTCTTTGCTGATTGTCTGGTTTGGCGGCGTATTCGACTCCCCAGTGGGGCATCACGATCACTCCGTCTATATCTTTGCGGGTGCTGAGTTCTCGAATTTCGTTTTCAATTTTTGTGGCATCTTGATAACAGTAAAGCAGTTGTTTCTTTTTATCGACGAAACCATTGGTCATTTCGGTGCACGCTAGAAACGCCAAGTTATAGCCGTGTACATTCGCAACATAATAGTTCAAGGGTGCTGCGGCTTTAGAATGTTTAATCCCGACCAAGGGGACTTCTAAAGCTTCTGCGGCTTCGATGGTACGATCGATACCTAGCGAGCTGCGGTCCAAAGAATGGTTGTTGGCGTTCGACACCAGATCCACACCTGAAACTTTGAGGTCCATTAGAATTTGCGGATGAAAATTAAAAAGAAAGTTCGTTCCAGAATACACGATCTGGTCATAGGTGAAGCCCACATCGCCGAGGTCTTTGAAGTCTTTTGTGATACCCATCGCCGCCGGGCCCTCTAAGTTGACGACCATAAAGTCAGCCTTCTGAAAGAGCGGTACCACTTGGCGCCATAAAGGGAGGAAGCTCTGTTTGTCTAAAATCGATTTGTAAAGAGCATCGTGGACTAAAATATCGCCGCTAAATCCCAGTACAATGGATTGGTCCGCGCAGTTGGACCCCTTAGGGGAGGACACTGGGGCCGCCAGCGAAAAAAGGCCTCCTAAAGCAAGCCCGGGCGCAATAAGAAGCCTTGTCGAAAGCTTGGACAATGGGAAACCTTTAAATGACTTATGAAGAGCGAATTTAGCCATGGAAATTGTAAAAGCAAGAGCTGTGCCTAAGTTCACAAACTAACGACAGTCTTTGCGATCGGCAGGGCGTTCACCCCAACGTACTGCTGGGGCATAGTCCGCAGAGGACACCAACATATTCGCCATCACTCGTCGGTAAACTTCCCACGCAGAGATTGAGCGACCCGGCCAATGCTGTATCGAGCATGCGGCAAGCTTGTCTTGAGCATCGCTGACATTCCCTGCGATCGGCTCTTGTGGAGAAGTGCGCTTCTTCCAGTCGTAGAGGTCGTGAACCTGCAAATAGGCATCGCGGATGCGGCGATCCCGACTGTCGGTTGAAAACTCATCTTGCAGGTCACCCGTGAGGCAACGTCGGTCGTTTTTGCTAACCAGAGACCATCCTTGATAAACTAAAATCGCACGCGTTTTAAGTAAACTACAAATGCTGTCTGTGACAATCTCCACGCGTTCGTCAAAGGACGGAACGCGAGTGCGGAGAGTGCGACGGATTTCTTCGTGCCACTGAAAGATTTGTTTGCGTGTTATGATTTTGAGGGGCGCCCAGCCGCCTATTTCAAATTGCTTTAAGCTGTAAAAGGGTAATTCAGAATTGCGCTGACCAAAATCTTGGGGCTTTTTTAAAGCGCGATAGCCACCACGGGCTAAGAGCGGCGCCATATAGGGATTTTTACTGACGCTCAATGTGCGCACCAAACGGGGAGACGTTGAAGAAATCACTTCAACAAAGCCTGTATCGGTCACGGATTTTACATACTCGGCATGGCCCCCGCGAAAGCCGGTCGCTCTTTGCTCGGCTTCGTTCAGATGCGGGCTTAAAAAGATAACACCTGGGCGAAATGCTTCTAAAGAAATATCTACGGGATAAGAGTCTAACTCTAAGGTGTAGGTCGAACCAAGATCAGCGATATAGTCAATAAAGCGTAACAAACGTTCTGTTTCAGGTAAAGCATCCCAGCGCGACATTCTTTCAGTGAGGTAGGCGCCACTCTTGGTGGGATCTGTAAACTTAACAGGCAAGCCATGGCGTGCAGAAAAAATAATTCGTGCCGCATAAACAGCATCTGCACAATCAGTTTTAAGGCCATAAAAAGCCGAAGAAGGATTGCTAAAAATGTCTTCGTGAAAATCATTTTCAATAAACTGCGCGAAAGCGACATCATCAGCCGTGGTCCACGAGCGGGTTGTGTTCCAAACAGCTCCCCAGGAGGGAACTGCGCTAGTCAGAACTAGCGTCGCTGCCAGAACGAGCCAGGATTTCATTACGGTATGGCCTCAGTACCCTTGCTGGTGTCTTCCTCTTCTTCTTCAGGGCCGGAAACTTTTTGAATGTCGAGACCAACAGTTACTTCAGCGTTGTCTGAAAGATGCTTTCTTTGGGCTGACGTAAACTCTTTGAATTCAAATCTGATTAAGCAGAAACGTGGCACCATTTTCGCCGAAGTGTTTAACGGGGCGGAGAACATAGATAAAGAACCTAGTGAAGTAAATGCGCCACCACCGTTACCCAAGCTCAGCGAAGGATCGGAAAGTTCTTCGGCGCCACGACCGCCACCGCCTTTTGCACTACGGAAAGAGCAGACGAAATGAAAACGTCCTTTAAGTTGGGTGTTGCTTAGGTAAGCATTGCCGGCTGCGGAAAGAAAAGTACCTAGTTCGTAAAGTCCTTCAGAAAGATCCACAGGTGGTTTTTTGGGGTCAATTTTTCCAGGGTCGCCATAACAATAGCCGCCATCTTCGGTTTGTCCCTCGGCACAGCCCTTCTTTTTATCCTTCTTATAGTAGGGCACTGGGCCGCGATAACAGAAGTCTAAATTGTAGGTGGTACCATAGGCTTCACTGCCCATATTAACACTGAGTTCTGTGATTTTGTTAAACCATTGTTCTTGATTTGAAGCTACGACCGCACGGCCGGATACTGGGGCTACCAGAGTTTGATAGCCATTGACACGTAAAAAATCGCTTCCACGGGCAGGGTCATAAATTGTTTCCGAGACACAATTTTCCCCCTCCGTAGTGCAATCCCGACGAGGAATAATGGCCGGACGAGGGTGCGAAATGCCTGCGTTGCAAAGGAAAAGGGCTTCTTGCGGGTTGCCAGAATTTTCACCGCCTGTTTTGACGGTAACGTCCGCAAAACTAAAGGGCGCAGTAACAACAGACAACGCGAATATTGCGAACAACACAGATGTTTTCACCGGACTACTCCTGACACTTTAAGTGTGGAAGTTTTGGCAGAGTGCGATTGTAGGCTTCCATCACTGGCGAATCACGCTTAACAACTACGTTTTTCATTGTGAAATAGTTTGTTTCTGGGTCTCTTGGTCCCAAAGTGAATTCAGTTTGCAGTTTCAGGAAGTACTTACTTTTTCCAGCTAGCATACAGTCTTTGTAATCTAAAGAACAAACACGGTCATAATAACCTGGCCAGTCACGGCTTTTACCAAGCTTTTGCAAAGCCTTGATGACCTGGCTGATCGTGCCATTCAAATCACGAGTGGCAGGAAGACCCGGAAGAATTGGTAATCCAGGGATGCCACCAAGTCCTGACAGTCCACCGATACCAGTGAGCGAATCGATTCCCGCGGTTCCATTGATATCGTTTAGATTGATCAAGAACTGTGTGAAGTCCGAGATAAAGATAAAGAAGTCTTCTGTCGGATCAATCATTGTCAAAGTAAGGCTGTATCTGCGGCCTTCACGAATTTCAGATTCCTCGATGGCGTGGCCTTGCAAACGCAACAGACCTTGCCAGTGTGGTTTAACCATGGTGCCGCCCCACCAGCTGTCAATGAAGCGAGTTTTCCCACCACCAGAAATTTCGCGCAACTCAAATTCACCTGCGAATGGCAAATTGAAGTGAGAGGGGCTAGAACAAACGCCCGCTTTACAGTGTTTTGGCGTGTTGTTGTTAAAGTAAACATAAGGATCGATGTGGAACGTTAGATCTTCACCAGAAATATTCAACTGACCCATTTGGATATCGCCGTTGTAATCAGAAATAAATCGCGGTGTTTCAAGTCCTTGATCTTCATTTAAGGGCAACAGGCCCGTTGGAGGTTGAATGAAAATACGGTTTGGAACTGAACCAATGGGTGTTACGTCTGTGCTGACACCGGTGTCGTCGCCCGTAACATAAGAGTTCAGAGCGATGTTAAGATCCTGGGGTTCAATGTTATTTTCATCCAAGAATTTTTGGCTTTTGCATTCTTCTTTTAAAGCCATAGAAACTGCGAAGCGATTGTTCGGACGGATTCGCAAGAAGCAAAGCGTGCCTTCTAAGCGAAGGATGCCACCTTCTTCGCGGATAATTTTGCACAGAGGAGTTTGTCTAAACTCTAGCGGTGCGCGCGCTTCATCTTGTACAGTGATAAATGTGCAAAGGCGCAGGGCTCTTAATTGTTCAGATGTAAAATTGATTCCATCTTGATCTGTTTGAACAGGCTCTTTGTAAATGCCTGTGACAGAGCACATAGAGGGCTCCATTTTTCCATCGACAATAATTTGATTTGTATCAGAGATAATAGAAGGGCGAACG
>JABWCO010000096.1 GCA_013360185.1 Bdellovibrio sp. | reverse complement strand
AAGCGATCACAAAAGATATCAAAGAGCGTTCCGCAAAAGGTCAGCCGATTCTTGTCGGCACCGAGTCGATTGAAAAATCAGAGGCGCTTAGCAACTTCCTTCGTAAGGAAGGCGTAAAGCATGAAGTTTTGAATGCAAAACAACATGAACGCGAAGCTGAAATCGTGGCGCAAGCAGGCCGTAAACACGCGGTGACAATTGCAACCAATATGGCCGGTCGTGGAACGGATATCATGCTGGGTGGTAACGCCGAAATGTTGGCGAAAGCTGCCGTGGGCAATGATGATTCTCCGGAATATTTAGCAGCTCTGGAAAAAATAAAGCCTCAAGTCGAAGCGGAACGCAAAGAGGTTCGCGCCGTGGGTGGTCTGTACATCATCGGTACAGAAAGACATGAGTCACGCCGTATCGACAATCAGTTGCGAGGTCGTTCGGGCCGTCAAGGGGATCCAGGAGAGTCGCGTTTTTATCTTTCATTAGAAGATAAACTTATGCGCATCTTTAACGGAGAGCGTATCCAAAAAATCATGGAAATGCTGAACATCCCAGAAGACGAGCCGATTACAGCTAAGATGGTGACCAATGCCATTGAAGGTGCACAAAGAAAAGTCGAAGGACATAACTTTGATATCCGTAAAAATCTGATGGAGTACGACTCTGTTATGAACGCGCAAAGAAACGCGATTTACGGAATGCGCAGAAAAGTCCTAGAAGGCCAAGAGATCGAGCGTACAACGCTAGATTGGTTGGGAGATGTAGTCTCTAATATCTTAGATACTTACATGCCTGAAAATGGCAAAAAAGAAGAGTGGAATCTAGAGGGCTTGAATAATTCTTTGGGTCAGACTTTTGGTTTCAAGATTGATTTTGACAACATGTCAGTCAATTCAGAAACAGTGACAGACGCTATTAAAAAAGGCGTTAAAGAAGTTTTCGAGCGTCAGAAATCTTCGATGGGTCAGTTCTTTGAGCAAGTTCAAAAAATGATCTTGTTACAAAGTATCGACCATCACTGGAAGAACCACTTATACGTCATCGACAAATTAAAAGAAGGTATTGGCTTGCGTGGTTATGCGCAAAAAGATCCTTTAATTGAATACAAAAAAGAAGCCTTCAAAGCTTTTGAGTCTTTGAATAATACATTCAAGGCGGATGCGATTGAAAAGGTGATGCGTGTTCAGTTGGTTGCTCAGCAATCCGAAGAACAAGTTTTGGAAAGTCTGCGCCCTGAAGGTACAGATTTGGAAGAATTGGATTATTCATCTCCGAGTGAATCTGATATCGGCCACAGCTTGCCAGAAGTGGGTGGCGGTGAAGAACCGAAGACCCGCAAAATGTCATTCCAAGCGGGGCCTCGCGATGATCGTCCGATGAATCGTGAAGATCGTCGTCGCATGGAAAAACAAGGCAAAGGAAAACGCTAATTGATTTCCTGCCCGAGCTGCCAGCAGTCGATAGAGATTCTTGATAAGCACTTGGGGGCGATATTCACATGTCCCCATTGCAGTGCGGTTTACTTCATCGATTGGAATGGTCAACCGGAAATGGCTCAACACGAAGTGGAGCCCCATAACGAAGCGGAAGTCATTGCTCCCGCGGATAATCCTGAAGAGTCTTCGTTTCAAGAAGGCTCGCCCTTTCAAAACCTGCAGCCAGCAGAAGATAATATCTATGACGGATCTGCGGGATTTGAACCTCCGATAAATAATTTTAACGAACCCAACACGTCTGACGAAATGACGCCTGAAGCGTATGTCGTTCATGGTGAAGAAATGCCTTCCGCCGTGGAGGTTGAGCTGCCACCAGCGCCAGAGCCCGTGCACGAAGAATCCACTTACGACTTTAGTCAGACCCTGGATTCTATTCCGGAACCTATTGCTCCCTCTGGGGGCGACGACAGTCCTGATTTTTCAGATGTGACTGAATTTGCCAATGCGATCTCGGAAGTTGGTCCATTTAGTTACACCGTGGTGATCGAGGGTATTGAATCTAGCCACCTTCTGTTACAATTAAAAGAAGCAATGGCGGATTCGCGTTTTGGCTGGGATCTGACGGAAATTTTAAATACGGTCGGCGAAGGTCGATTGGTCATTCCTAGGTTGTCTCCGGCGAAAGCGTCTGTGCTGGTAAATCGTATTAAGTACCTGCCGTTTAAAATTTCATGGAGGCAAGATGTTCTTGCGAGCTCTTAAAGTTGTCGGTGTTAGCTTGGTTTTTACCAGTGTTGCAGCATTTGCAAGTGGCGGAGAAGGACATGGCGGAGCAGCCGAGGCTGGCAAAGAAGGCGCGGCACCAGCGCCGAAAGAAATAAAATCGGACGAAGAAAGTTATAACGTCGTCTTTGCACGAGTGCAGGGGCTGGAAGCCAAAGTTCAGTCGGGTAAGGCTGAAATCGAAAAGTTGATCTTAGAAAAACAGCACACCACCGACCAAATCAAGGTGAATGAAATCATCAAGACCATGTTAAGCATTCATAAAGACTTAGCAAAAAACCTCAAAGAGTACGATCAGCAAAGAGCCTTGTTAAAGTATCGTTACCCTGAAAAGGGGCAAGCGACCAAACGAGAATACGAGCGCATCGAGCTTAAATCCATTGAAGACATGGAATCGCAAATGAGTTTGGGTTCGACGATTAAACGCACAATGAAAAAAGTGCGTATGCAATATAACGATCCGAACGAGCAAAAACAGGCCGCGGAAAAAGAAGAAAAAGCGCATGCTGAAAAAAGGCCCGCAGAAGGCAATCCGGGCCTCACAGACGCGGTAATTTTAAAAAAGTAAAACAAGCTTGACCAAATGCACGAATGCTGAGATTTTCAGCACATCAAACCCAAACTTAGGAGGGCCTATGATTGCAAATATCGTTAAATCAAACCACAGCTCCCTGGGTTTTCAATTCTAATTATAAATATAAATAGTTTTCTAAATCCCACGGGGCTTCTTTATTAATTCATTTAATTTTGGAGTTACACGTGAATTTAAAATGGCAACATTCCCAATGGGGATGGCAGTTATTTTTTGAACAACAGTTACAAGAAAGTGATCAGGCGTTAACCGCAGCCCGAGTGCTCGGTCAAGAGCGTGATCTATATAAGTTAATATTAAGCGATGACAGTGTGATCAGTGCGCAAGTGGCGGGACGGTTTCGTCAAGAACACGAGGGCTCTTGGGGCGCATTCCCCGCCGTTGGCGACTGGGTGCTTTGTTCGACAGAAGCGCAACAAGAGCGTGCTTTAATTCACAAAGTTCTAGATCGCCGTTCCTCGTTTTATCGCAAAGATCCGGGAAAGGGCGTGCAGGTGGTCGCAACAAATATCGACACGGTATTTGTTGTAACCTCGATGAATCGTGATTTGAATTTTAAGCGTCTG
The DNA here is from genome assembly GCA_013360185.1 of Bdellovibrio sp. Taxonomy (GTDB): domain Bacteria; phylum Bdellovibrionota; class Bdellovibrionia; order Bdellovibrionales; family Bdellovibrionaceae; genus Bdellovibrio. Next base: position 10,382 of record JABWCO010000096.1, on the reverse strand, counting down.
GATCGCTATCTCAGCATGGTCTGGGACAGTGGCGCAGAACCTGTCGTGGTTTTAAGCAAGCAAGATCTGGTTGAAAATCCTCAAGATGTTTTGCAAGAGCTTGCGCAACGTTATCCCGGAGTGCCCGCGCATGGAGTGAGTGTGTTGGAGGCAAACTCTTGCGCTGTTTTAAGAACCTATTTGCGACCAGGAAAAACGGTGGTGCTGTTAGGTTCTTCGGGTGTGGGGAAGTCGACGTTGACAAATTTCTTTATGGGAAATGAAGTCGCTGCAACACAAGCCGTGCGGGAAGATGACGATCGAGGGCGACACACGACCACGTCGCGGTCGTTGTATCGGCTGTCCGAAGGAGCTTTGTTGATGGACACCCCAGGGATGCGCCAGCTGGCTTTGGTGGATCAAGAAGACGGAGTGCAAGAGCTGTTTGAGGATATCATTCAGTGGCAGCAAGAGTGTAGATTTCGTGACTGCAGTCATAACACGGAACCTGGTTGCGCAATTCTGGCGGCCCTCGAAGAGGGTGCTCTAGAGTCCGACCGCTGGGACAGTTTTTTAAAGCTGCAAAGAGAAGTCTCATATCAAGACCGTCGCGAGAGCAAACACAAGATGGTCGAAGAAAAAAAGAAGTGGAAAAAGGTCACGCAGAATATACGCGCGCGTATGAAACACGAGGGCCGGGGTTAACCCGGTCCTTGTCTTATCTTGATACAGTCAATGGCGGGTCTTTTGAAAGTCTTCAATTACCTGCTAAACTATTTCGAATGGGGGAGCTATGCTGCGAGTTCAAGTCATTTTGATGATCTTGGTCGGTTTGCTTATGAGTGCCTGTCAGACCTCGATGTTGAAGCAGTTTTCTGAGCTTAAACCGGGCATGGAAAAAGATGACGTTTTGAATCTCATGGGCTCTCCAAATCAAACACAAAGATTTCACGGCAAAGATCGCTGGAAATATGTTTTCTATGATCAAAGAATTCGTTTCGAAAAAGAAATTCAATTTTTCGAAGGCAGTGCCGTTTATATCGGCGACCCTTGGCAGCCAGAAGCTTCACAAACTGCTTCGGCGATGGATTCTCTTAATGAAGAGCGGAATAAAGTGTTAGATGCACAGGTGGAGCAAGATCGAGCGACTCGCCGTCAAATTTTTCAAGAGGAAACTAAACCTGATACGAAAGTGCGGTATGTACCAACCTTCGTTCCTATTCAATAGTCTCCCCAGCCTTTAAGTACAGAGGCTGTCCCAGGATAGAAATAACTTCGTAACCATTGACCTGCAAATTGTCATCCGACGTTTTTCCGTAAAGCTTTACGCCAATCAGGACCCATTCGGTTGGCCAAAACTCTATGACATTTCTAAAGTAAATACTGATTTTTCCTTGTTCGTAAGGCAGTGCACTTGTGAACTCGAATTGTTGCACGGGACTGTTTAGAATTTTCCCCCACGGCACGGGTAAAGCCTCAAGATGATTTTGATCAGGACTTGTCAGGCAGGGGCCACGCACGATCATGTGCGGAATCTCCCCAGAAAAAGCGATACCTTCGGCCGCAAAAATAAAATCTATCGTCGGATAAAGATCGCAAACGGGCACGGTGACGCGACGAGAATCCTTCATTAAGAAGTTCCCTAAGCGCACGCCCGGATTTCCCTGCGTGGAAACAATCACCGCATCTTTTAACAGTTGATATTTGAAAGCCTTTTTGAACTCTTCAGGGGAGGATTCGGAAAGGTCTTTATCGGCACTAACAGAATATTTTTCCGTGGCACCGTCTTGTGAGGCCATTTTGCGAGTTTGTGTGAAGTGCTTTTCAGCAAGCATGATTCCGAAGTGAATTCCCAGCAAGACGAGAATCACAGTAAAAGTGCGAACCGGTTTTTTGAAAGTTATTTTCTTTTTCATTTTAGTACTCGCACTTAATGGTTTCACGGTCCGCGTCTGTTAAGTCAGAGCGAATCGCGGCACCTTGTAACGTCGCCCACATCACACTGGGTACTGTGCTGCGGTGTTTTAATCCCAGAACGTGGCCTAACTCGTGAATCAACAAGCTTTCCAAATGAATATCATTAGAGTTCTGCGGCTTATCGACAAAGAAATTAAAGTATTTGGCGTCAACAATCACATCTGACTCATAAAGGCTGTTGCCTTGCCAATACAAGTTGGTCAAAGCCTGCAAATTTTTTTGTGTCTCAGGCCATTCTTGCAGCCAGTGCACAGTGCTGATGAGGTTTTTTTCTGCCTTATTGGGAGAACCCGCGCTGTCCGTGGCGAAATTAATCAGCGTCATACCGGCAACGTCATTCCAATGTTGGGCCGCTTTCTTTAAGGTGTCTTCATATTCTGGGGGAAATGTGGGGTGAATTTTTAAAGTGACGGGAATATTTTTTTTCCAAGATACGCGTTGTCCATAAGAGTTTTGCACAAAGCCGCAATCAGCCTGTGAGGCCGTCGCTAAAGAATTGTCGTCGCCTGGCCCTAAAGTGGGCCCCCGCTCACAAGCGCAGAGAGCGAAAATGATAAGGATTATAAAGCGTCTAGGCATCTTTGTTAGTTTACACGAGTTTACTTTCGTTTTCCCGCTTCTAGGGTAAAGCTCGACTTAAGGGTGGCTTCTAGCTTGCTGCCGCACATATAAAATCAACATAATTTTGTTTGCAATTTGTGAATCTTGGTACCACAGTGTCGAGGAATGGCAATCGATTTAATTTTCTCTTTTCTTTTAAACACGTGGCAGAGCTTTCCGGGAATAAATTCCTGGGCGGATGAACATATGGGTGGCGTGGACGTGGTAATTTCTGAAATTAAGAAAGAAGAGCAGATTCTGTGCAGCCTTGTACACAATCAACTGCTTTCCTACGACGCCCGTTGGAAAAAGAATGAAAATTTGAAGATTCCCAAAGAGTGCAAAGCGCATGACAAAGGTGCGGAAAGTTACGAATTGATAGAGTATCGCAGTGAAAGTTTAGCGTCTCCAGAAAAGAAGACGGCGTGGAATCACAAAGTCGAGGTCCGCTTGAAAGGGCATCCCGCTTTTACTTTGTTTGTGCGTGCCGATCGTAAATATGTGGGTGCACATTCAACTGCAGGATGGTCTATGTGGGTTGAGCGAAAGACGGGATCCGTGCGCTATGAATGGATAGATCCGGAAAAAACCTGCCACTTTCGTTTGAAGGCCAAAGGTCTTATAAATCCTCTTAAGGGCACCATGGGAAAGCTAAGTTCTTTAGAGGCTCTTTTTGTGCGTCAAGAATCTGGTAAAGTTAAAAAAGCCGTGTTTGTTACCGAGGACCTAAGGGGCGCACGGCATACCGTGTATTTTCGCGACGGCGATTCTTGGGCGAAGAGAGCTGATCTCTGCACTCGGCGCAAAGGCTGCAAGGAACCGTTAGAGATATCTTTTGAAGAAAACCTTGTCACAGTTTTTGGGAATGTGTCTGATAAAAGGTACCAGGATTTTGTCGAAAAAGGCCATCCGTTGACCTTTCGAAAAATTAGTTTGGAAGAGCTTGTTCCCCCGACGGATCGTTTTCGCTAACCGTTGACTGCGAAGTTCAGCAATCGCGATTTAGGCGCCGAAATAATTTTTTAAAGCTCGGTTAATTTGCGTTTTAAAATCTTTCCGCTGTCACCTTTCGGTAATGATTTTAGAAAAACGAAGTGCTTAGGAATTTTGAATTTCGCTAAATTTTTTCCGCAATGATTTAAGAGTTCGTCCGCGGACACAGAATCATCTTGGGCGACAACAAATGCCTTGCCGACCTCGCCCCATTTTTCATCGGGAACACCCACGACGGCAACTTCCAACACCTTAGGGTGCGCGTGCAGAATTTGTTCGACTTCGGGTGGATAAACATTTTCGCCACCCGAAATGTACATATCCTTTTTGCGACCTACAACATAGTAGTAACCTTCTGAATCGCGGCGGACCAAGTCACCTGTGTAAAGCCAGCCTTCTTTGATAGTTTCTTGCGTGGCTTTATCATTGTGCCAGTAACCTTGCATACACATGGGTCCACGCAGGACTAATTCGCCCACTTGTTCGTCGCCAAGTTCGCGCCCCTCGTTGTCGACAACTTTGGCTTCGATATAGAAATTCGGAAAACCAATAGAGCCAATCTTACGAATAGAATCCTCTTCGTTTAAAGAGAATACGTTGGGCCCAAATTCGGTCAAACCGTAACCTTGACGAATCGGGATGCCTTTTTTGTCCCAGGTTTTAATTAGTTCAATCGGCATGGGCTCCCCGCCGACGATTGCATAACGCACAGATTTTAAGTCGACTTTTTCAAATAAAGCAGAGCGCGCCATCATTTCCATTGTCGTGGGCACGCCAAAAATCATGGTTGCTTTTTCTTGCTCGCTTAACGACAGAATTTGTTCAGCGTCGAATTTTTTTAAGAAGACAACCTTGGCGCCACGATGAATGAACGGGGTGGTTAAAACGTTCCAGCCACCCGTATGAAAGAACGGCAGGAAGATCACAATGCAATCGTTTTGCGAAATGTTCAGACGTAAGGTTGTATTGATAGAATTCCAGAAAAGCATTTTATAAGTAAGAATGGCACCTTTCGGTGCGCCCGTTGTCCCTGAGGTATAAAGAATCATCACTGGATCTGATTCTTGCGCTGTGAACGGGTATTCGCCGGCGTCGCTAAGCCCCGCCAACTGTTCGGCAAAGCTGTCTTTGCCTTGAAGTAATAATTTAGTAGGATTGATGGTCGCGGGAAGCTTTTCGACAACCTCGCGGTAGGCTTCCTGGAACAAAATCATCTTGGGCGAACAATCGGTGATGATGTGGTCGACTTCACGTTGAGTCAGGCGGAAGTTGACTGGAACAAGAATAGCTCCTAAGCGCTGCAAGGCAAAGAACACGAAAACATATTCAAGTTCGTTGGTCGCCAGCACGGCGACGCGGTCGCCTTTGCTAACGCCGTATTTAGAGCGCAGCAGGTGTGCGCCTTGATTGGCCAACTCATAAAGTTTGGCGTAAGAAAATTCACGACCTGTTTCGCCATCTTTGATTGCGATGTTTTTTGGTGAATAAAGTTTCCAGCGTTTTAGCCAATCAAGTTCCATGTCATTGCTCCTTTACCGACTTAGGCTTGCGATTGAGTGTTTGATTACGTGTCGTAGCCCCACTCAAGGGCAAGTGCCGCCATACTCATGCCACCACCAGAACCTAGCATAAATACTAAATCACCCTTTTTCATTTTCTTCTGTTCCGCCGCGTCCGCAATCGCCATGCCGATAGAGGCAGAGCCGGTATAGCCGAAGCGGTCCATGATGTAGTGAGCGCGATCGCGTGGCAGATTTAACTTATCCAAAGTTTCGTAAATGCTTTGTACGTTGAACTGCGTGATAAAGAAGTGGTTGATGTCTTGAGGGGTCTTGTGCAGACGATCCAAAAGAATGTTTGTAAGGCGTGGCCAGTGAATTCCATTTGTTTCTGGTGGAATACGTTTTGGGAAGGCTAACAAGTGACCTTTGTTTTCGATTACTTGATGAGTCACTGGTTGAGCCGTGCCGCCCGCATAAATTCCCATATAGTCATGATACTGACCATCGGTGTACATTTGGCTGTCGATAAAGCCTGTGTTGTCTTTAGAAGGCTGAATGATCACAGCACCAGCGCCATCCGCGAACAACGAAGCAATTTTGTAATCATCGAAATTTAAATATTTGCTCATACCATATGCGCCGACAACGAGAATGTTTTTGTACTTGCTGTCAGACATGATGTATTTCGTTGCGATATCACAACCCACAACAAATCCTGCGCAGGCAGAATTGATGTCGTAAGTGCCTGAGTTCACCGCGCCCATGCGGTAAGCAACAACTGAAGCTGTTGAAGGGGAAAGGTAATCGGGAGTGTCCGTCGAGACGATAATAAGATCTAAATCTTTCGCCGTGATGCCGGCCTTTTTCATCGCTTGTTCTGCGGCGGGGATAATCAGGTCCGAAGTGCGTTGGTCTTCGTTCATCCAGCGACGTTCTTTGATGTTTCGGCTTTCGCTTAAGAAAGTTCCGATGTCTTTTTTGTAAAGATCATTAAAGTATTGATTGGAAATTACGCGTTCAGGCGCGTACATTCCGGTTCCTACGATTGTTGCTTTTTGTGTGTTCATCGTCATGTTTCCTTTAAGATTTCGACCATCTACAGAGTATTTTTCCGTTTTGGCAAGAAAAGAAATATAAAGTATTTGCTCTATTCACAGAGCGAAAAAAGCCGAATTCCTTTGACGGCACTGGGGTTTGTCGAGGTAAGTCCTTGATCTATGAAAAATACAAATTTCGATTTTAAGAATAAAAATGCAGTTGTTACCGGCGGTGCCGCTGGTATCGGTTTTCAAATCACTAAAAGTTTCTTAGAGGCGGGTGGAAATGTTTCTATCTGGGATTACTCTGAGCAAGCATTGCAAAATGCAAAAACTGAGTTCGCGCAGTACGCCTCACAAGTTCATCTTACGCAAGTGGATGTAACGAATCGCGAATCTGTTGCTAATGCAGCGGCGGCTTTGCCATGGGCTGTGGATATCCTTGTGAATAACGCCGGTATCACACGCGATAAATCTTTCGCGAAAATGGGACCTGAAGATTGGGACGCTGTTATCAGCACCAACTTAACGGGTTTGTTCAATGTTACAAAAACGTTATTGGAAAAATTCAACTCTGCTTCGGCACACAAACGTATTATCAGCATTTCTTCAGTTGTTGGTTTGTATGGAAATTTCGGCCAGACAAATTACGCAGCTGCTAAGGCTGGAGTGATCGGCATGGCGAAAACTTGGGGCAAAGAATTGGGTCGCAAGGGCTTCACTTCCAATGCGATTGCTCCAGGCTTCATTAAAACCGCAATGACCATGAAAATGCCAACCGAGGTTCTAGACGGTATGGCTGCCAAAGTACCCGTGGCACGTCTTGGAGAAACAGAAGATATTGCTAACGCATGTTTGTTCTTGGCAAGTGAGCAAGCTGGCTATATTAACGGCACAGTTTTAAGTGTCGACGGCGGAATCGTTCTTTAGTCGGAACTTTCCAAAATCAGTTTCTAAACTCCAAGGGGAGGATGTTTTATGAAAGCATTGATCTTAGCTGCGCTGGTAATATTTGCGGGACTTTTTGTTTCGATGGAATCGTTAGCGCAAGCGTCTGACAAATTCCATGGCTTCGTGGCGATTTCTAATCAACGTGAATTGTTTGTTGATTACGTTCCTGCTGCGGAAGGCAAACCGACTGTCGTATTGATCAATGGTCTTACTTACAGCACTCGTCAGTGGGATAACTTCACGGACCCTTTGGCGGCTAGAGGCGTGGGCGTTTTGCGCTATGATATGCAGGGCCAAGGCCGTACCTTGTTAAAGTATGCTCCGATCTTATCGGTGATTACGGCACAAGAGCAGGTCGAAGACTTAAAAGCGCTTCTTGAAAAATTAAAAATTAAAGGCCCTTATAATTTAGCTGGGCTATCTTACGGTGGCGGCATTGCTGCGGGTTTTGCGGCTGCCTATCCACATCTTGTGAAGAATCTGATCATGATGGCGCCATTTACGCGTCCGGTTGCGGGAACAGATGATTGGATTAAAGCGCAAATCTGGGCGACTCGTCAGATTTTCCCGTTTAACAAAATGTCTGATGATGAGCTTTACGATTATTACTTGCACCAAATCGTATATGCGACCTACCCGCAGGCGGAACCCATTGTTTTGGAAAATCCTTTTAAGTTGGAAGCGATCTTCCGCCTTGTCCAAGGTATTCGCAAGGCTCGTCCTGCGGACACAGCAGCGACCCTTCCTGATAAATCTTTGCATCTAATGATCGCGCGCCAAGATCAGTACATCAACACGAATGTCCTTGAAGAGTACTGGGATGCGGTGCCGACCTCGGCTCGTGCAAGTTTGCTTTACATCAACGGGTCAGAACACAAAATGGTGGAAGCTGTTCCGTATTTTACTGCGACTTGGGTTTATGAAATTTTAATGGGCAATAAAAAGCTTTTTAAAGGAACTCATTTTGAGGGTTACCCGTTCCGTGGCGAAGTGCGTGCGGGCGACGAGTTTATCAAAGTAGGTCGCCAATGATTAATTATGAAGTCCATGAGGGCCTAGTGCCCGAAGATGTCTTCTGTATTCACGGCAACCTGGCTTCGAATCGTTGGTGGTATCCAGCGGAAGAAGTTTGGAAGAAGCAAGCCGCGGGTAATAAGCTTCCCGGCGCTTTAATTTATGCTGAATTTCGTGGTTGCGGCAAAAGCACGGCACCCAATGATGCGAGCGAAGTGAATTTGCATACTTTTGCCGAAGATTTTATTGCTGTTCTAAAAAAGTTAAATCGCGGGCCGGTGCACTTGGTGGGACACTCTACCGGGGGCTTAATTGCTGCGATGATGATGGCCAAAGAGCCGACGATGTTTAAAAAAGCTCTTTTATTGGACTCGGTGGGCGCAAAAGGTGTGACATTTGACAGATCGATGATCGCGGCTTTTGAGCAGATGAAGCAGGATAAAAATCTAACTGCGGCTGTTATTGGCTCTACGATTCATAATAATAATCCAGAATCAGATTTCTTTCGTCAGGTTGTAGTTGAAGATGCTTTTCATGCGGTTAAAACGGTGGGTCACTGGGTTCTTGAGGCTTTGGATGGTCTTGATATTCGAGATCAATTAAAGACTGTAGAGAATGAAGTTTTGGTTGTGCATGGCGAGGAAGATAAGCTTTTGCCGTTGGACGATTCGAAGGCGTTGGCTGGCTTGTTTAAGCATGGAAAGTTCCAGACATTGCCTGGCTTGGGGCATTGTCCAAACATTGAGTCTCCAGAAAAATTTGTCGCTTTAGCGAACGGTTTTCTGTTCTAAACTCCGTTTGCGCTTGGCGTCGCATTTCAATATCTAGACGGGGGCGGCTTAATTTGTTGCCGTCACCCCTGTTTTACGTTACTTAGATTAATACATTACATTGTTGTGACAAAACTATTTTGCGTCCCCTAGGGAGTGCCAACCTATGTCTGAAAATAGAGATGAATATAATCGTTCCGGTCTAATTGCATTTGCCTTCTCGATGGTATTTTGCTTTGCCTTTTTCTTTTACCTAGTTGTGGTGAATAAAGGTGTCGACCTCGGCGAAAATGTTGTAGATCCAAACGCTCCAGTTGCGGAAGGTGCAGTGCCTGCATTTGATATCGCGCAAGTTAAAGAGCCCTGGGTTTCTACACCTGAAATCGTTGCTTACGGTGAAAAAGTTTTCAAAACAAACTGTGCTATGTGCCACGGTGAAAAAGGTTTGGGCGACGGCGCTGCGGGTGCTGGCTTAAATCCTAAGCCTCGTAACCTTGTTGAAGGTAAGTGGACTCAAGGTGGGGGAGATATCGCTCACTTTAACGTACTTACCAATGGTATCAAGGGCACTTCAATGGCGGGCTATTCGCACTTTAAAGCGGCAGATCGCTGGGCCTTGGTGATGTTCATTGAATCGATCACCCAAAATAAATCAACTGACGATCCTGCCAAAGTTGCTGAGTTTGCAAAAACCGCACAATAATTAAGGATTTAATTAATGCGCAAAAATGAGTTTGTTGCGAAAATGAAAACCATGGGAACAGTTTGCTCTGCGGCTGTTCTCGTTTTGTTTTCATTCCAAGGACAAGCTTATGATGGCAAGCCTGCGCCGATGGTGGCCAGTGACGCGCCAAAAGAGTTAGCCGGCATTGGCATCGATGAAAAGTTGGGTGGCAAACTCGATCTGACATTAAAAGTAAAAAATGATGATGGCCAAGAGACAACTTTAGGGTCGTTCTTTGATGGCAAACATCCAGTGATTATCTCGCCTGTGTATTTTTCTTGCCCTGGTCTTTGTAACTTTCACTTAAACGGTCTGACGGACGGTTTGAAGATGATGGACAAAGATTGGACTGTTGGGAAGAAGTATAAAATCTTGTCTATGAGTTTTGACTCAAAAGAGACACCTGACTTGGCGGCCAAGAAAAAACAGACTTATATGAAGCTGTATGAGCGCGAAGGGGCTGAAAAAGGCTGGCACTTCATCACTGCGGATGAGTCCACAGTTCAAGCAATCACTCAATCTTTGGGTTTTAAATTTAAGTGGGACGAACAGGCTCAAGAGTGGGCTCATGCATCTGCGGCGGTGATTATTACGCCAGATGGTACGATCTCGCGTTATTTGCCGGGGATTTTGTTTAATCCTCAGGATATAAAATTGGCGTTAACCGAGGCTGCAGATGGAAAAATCGGCAGCTTCGTTGATCACTTAGTATTGTATTGTTTTAAGTATGACCCACAACAGAGCAAGTACACTTTGGCGGCTTTCAATTTGATGAAACTCGGCGGAGCGGTGATGGTGATGTTGATGGTATTATGGTTATTGCCGATTTATATCC
>JABWCO010000095.1 GCA_013360185.1 Bdellovibrio sp. | reverse complement strand
CTCTTTTTAACGTCGGGTGAAACGTCTTTCACCCGTTGAAGCTTCAAAATCTAAATTCAGTTTTAAAAATTATAAGGGCAGGTTTTCTCAACATCTTTGGCTGCTATTTTCCCATAAAGGTCCACTGTCATTTCAAGCCAGCGATGACCTAACAAAGCTTGAAGATGCTTGATGTTTCCGCCTTGCCTCAAATAGTGATACGCAAATGCGTGTCTGAATCCATGATTGTTCCAATACTTGGGGAAATTTATTTTATTGCGAATCTTAGAGAACTGTTTGCGGTACTTTGCCATATCCCAACCAAGTCCATCTCTTTGGTCTACAAATACATGCTCTGAGACTCTAGGATGCGCTTTTAAGAACTCAATGAGCTGGGCTGAAACGTGAATCAGACGGCCTTCTCCGTTTTTAGATTCTAGAATTTCTACTGTTCCCATATTTAAATCGACTTGTGACCACCTTAACTTCAAAGCTTCACCTAGGCGGCATCCAGTTTGAACCAAGAAATAAACCACGGGGTACACCTGATAACGGCTAATCTCAAATATCTTTGCCATAAGCTCCTTGATTTCATCCTCCGACAAATGAACTCTTTCTCGCAGAGCCGGTCCTTTTTTGATTTTGACCTTATCCAAAGGGTTTTCCCTGATGATATTTTGGTCGATTAGATACAAGAAAAACTGGTTCATCGCCGATTTAATGTTCGGCAAAGTCCTTTGAGCATAACCACGTTCTTTTTGAACCTTGGAAAACCATTCCGCAAGATTTGTTTTATTCAGGTCTGAAACTGCCATCTGCCCGAATGTTTCCACAAAGGAGTTATAAAATGGAAGGCCCCGAGTGACCATTTTAGCTTTGGGATACAACTGCAAGTAGGCGTCTAGGAACTGTTTCGTCGGTAGATGAGAATACCCAGTCATCACGTCCGTAATAAACTGAGCATAAATTTTTCTTTTGAAATCGTTGGCTTCGTTCAGCATTTTGAACTTATTCCGAATCCGCTTGTTGCTGAACGGATTTGTATAAGATGCCTGATAACCTCCATTCTTAAGTTTGTATATTGAAACCTCAACCTCTTCTTGCATGGTAAACCTCCCGAGACCATTACGGTCGCACCATTGCTCCGTTTTTGTTGCCTCATATTCTCCGTGTATCCTTTTTCGAGGGCACACCACAATAGGCAAAAGTTCGACAGTGGCCTCATACAAATCCAATGGAAAAGTGCAATAGTAAAATAAAGCTGTTCTTTAAGGTAGAGATTGAAAAACGGTCGTGCCTGATTATGAGGCTTGTGACTCTTGCCCTCATTTTTTGAAAATAAAAACCCAGAACTTTTTTAAAATTCTGGGCTCACTTTAGGCATGGGACTTGTGAATTAGCTTATGCCTCTGGCATGATTATCATTTACTCGAACTCGTCCTTTGGATGTTCAATAAAATACTTGGCCCTCGCATAAAGTTCATCGAAGGTGATTACATTCGGATGTGATAAATTTCGCCGGTAAACTTCAAACGAATTCTTCTTGGCAGATGTATTTAGCTGATGTGTGTTCCCAATTATTAATATGCCTTTGGGTTGAATGCTGTTGATATTATCAACTCCTAATATTTCCCTATTTTCCTCGGAACGAGAACCTTCTATTTCCCATTTACGACAGTTGGCCTGAACTTGAGCAACCCCTCCAGCCAACTCCTGACTAGGTGGAAACGCTCCATTTCGATATTCTGCACCCAGCAATATAGTGCTAGGCTTTTTAACTTCCACCAATACGGTAAATCGGACTTCAGCTTCAGTAGCAATTAAGAAGTCACCTCTTTGCGCTCCACTTCCTGAAACATTTGCGCCTCCATAGGAAGGCTGAGACTGAACCTGCCTCAAGAACTGGTAGTTAAGGCCAAATCCAAATATCCAAGTGTTGCGCTCAAAAAACGCTTGCCAAAACGACTCGGGCTTATCACCCCTTGATTCTTGTTCAAACTCTTTCAACGCTTCAACTCTGCTCTGATGCATTCTCAACAAACAAAACTTATCAGCAAGGTTGGGTTGATATTTGACTAATTCATCCCAAACCTGTTCCGAGTATCCTTGGTTTAACAATTCCTGGATTATCTTAGCTCTTTTTGGATCAGCTTTAATAATCTCACTCTCATAGCCCACAACGATTTCCCTTTCTCCATAAGGGACACCTTTCTCCTGTTTAATCGCAAATAAATTCTTCAATTCACTGAAAAGGGCTAATGTCTCCGCAGTATCTAGGTGCAACTTACGAATTTCTCCAGCTTTGAGAGAGTTTAACGATTCAGTTTCAACGTCTTCCCAACCATCTTTAGGTTTTTTTCGTTGATGAATAACCGAAATTTTGACACAAGCGTCGGCATTTTTCGGATTATCAACCAATTCTGAACGTAAAATTCGACGCGTTGTGGTTGAACATGATAATTCACGGTCTGCCACTTCAGCTGATGATCGCGATGTGCTATTTATTTTATACTGATCAGACATTTAGTCCCCTTAATTTGATTACTTTACAAAAAGAAGACTTCCTATATTTAGTAGCGCTCCGCGACCTGAAAAACCGAAGCTTCGATAACTTTTCCATTCAATGTTTTTACTTCAATAGTCGAAAGAACTTCCTTACTCTTTTCTCCATCTTTTTCAGTATTCTGAAAAAAGTAGAAAACTGAATCAGAAGTTTCCTTTGTAGGCGTTCCCAGAGTTTCTCGTACCCAGTGGCTTGGTTTAGATAATCCCAGACCTTGCTTAAAAGCTGTTTTCTGACTAATAGCTGCATTCTTTGAGCAATTTCGTTTGTAAGGCAGCTCTTTGCTTAAACTAAGCTTCGCGGAAGTTATTAATCCTGCCTGACCTCCCATTTCACCTGACTCTAACGTCAAAGCTGTTCCGTCCTTTCCAATATAGCAGAGACGGCGGACTGATGCTCCAGCATCACCACTTTTATGAACTTCACCTCCATGAAATTTCTGACTGGCTTCTATCAATGTTGATTTTCCAACTGTAATATCGGCTATCGTAAGCACTCCTTCAGGCGGTTTCAGGTCTGGAATTTTCGTCTTTTCGGAAGGTACTGAACTCACAATTTCCTTGGATGTTGCACAAGAAATCAAAATGAATATTAAAGCTCCACAAATTAATTTATTGACCAACATTAATGACCTCTCCGGGGGAAATATTTGTTCGATTAGGGGGCAATATAATGCAACCAGAGGAGGCATCATTTGTCGCGTTATTTCCATGCATATAGAATGAATTTGGGTCTCTTCCCATCATGCTGATAGAAATTCCAGTAAGAAAGTCCGGAACAAGTGGAATGGCGTTTGGCCCCATATGTCCTCCCGGACGAGGAGAGCCCGCAGTGTAGGTCCCTTGGGGAATAGGGCCAATATTGGCGTGCGATTGCATTGAAGAATTATTTTTGCCGCCAGAGGCACCTGAATAACCTATCTGATTATAATACTGCTGTCCTGAGCCATTGGTACAACTCATTGAACCGGAGCCCTGACTATACTGACAACTGAGACCGCTTGGATCTATAAAGTTTACGGGGTCCGAAAATGTATATCCGTAGAGGTTGGTGTCGCCTCCACCAAATAATATTGGGTCTTTTGAAGTCCATCTACCTATTTCTGGGTCGTAGTCGCGTGCTCCGAACCGAACGAGCTGTGTATCCCGATCATACAACCCACCAGCAAATCCAAACGGCTGAAATCCTGGGTTGCTGTCACTTACTATAGCGCCCCACTCAGTATACTCTAGCGACTGAGCTATTTGTCCATTGTTAGCATTTAAAACTCCAACCACTGACCCACGATGATCCGTAACAAAGAGATAAGTATTGCCTTGGGCATCCACCATGTAATCCGGAGCGTGGCCGTCAGAGTATATAAATTTCTTCTGGATAATCCCTGAGGCGTTGGTGATAGCGACTAATCGTAAAGGGCCATCCCAAATGTAGTTTTCTAATTTAACGCCGTTGATTTTCTTTTCAATACGACGACCTTCGTGGTCCGTGCCGTATTCGACGTTCTTTTCTGGCATATTCACAGCAGCCAGGGTGCCGTCTGAGTCATATATGTAATGTGTTAATCTCAAAGATCCGTCTACCTTAGATGAAATGTTCCCGTTCGCATTGTAAGAATAAGTGTTGGGACCAAAAGACAACAATCGATCTTGATCGTCATAGGTAGCACTTTGGGTGACACCGTTTTCCTCAGACAAAATGCGATTTCCGTTTTTGTCATATTGATAACTTGAAAATGGCTTGCCAGATGCTTTATCAGATCTTCCCAAAAGCCGGCCCGCACGGTCGTAAAAGATTGTTTTTGGCTGGCCATCGTTTTCTTCAACAATCCGACCTAGCAGGTCCCGTTTGTATTCGCGGGTGTATACGTCTCGACCAAAATAATAATAACTGATTTTTTGCAGTTCGCCGTATTTTGAGTCGTAAAAGTATTTTACTTCAGCGTTAAAAAGCTTCTTTGACGTTACCAAACCAGACAATGGATCACGACGAACTTCCAAACTGCCCGCTTGGGTTATTAAGTCATCCTTGTCATAGACATAACGTACTAATTCAGACTTTACGTTGCTGTGGTCAGTAAGCTCAACAGTGCTTACGCGAAATAATGAGTCAAAATTGTATTTTATTATGGAATGTAATATCTCTGGGTACTCAACGATTGTTTCTTGCGACAGTTTGGTTTCTGTGAAATAGGATCGTTCCTGACGGTAACCCGCCGCTGCAAACCAATTTGATTTCCAAATTTGTAAAGGTGTATTTCGTGGGAAATTACCATATGCAAAATATCGATCCGTATCGTTGGAATAGATACGATTGGGACGATTCACAGTCGAATCATAGACATAATTTATTTCACGGTTATCCGGCAAAGTTACTTTAGATAGAGTGTTATCTAAATTGTATTGATATTTAGTCGCCGTGTTCGTTCCATTCAGTTCTGGTGGCTGGTACTGCGCTAAAAGTTCCATTTCATTATAAACGAAACGGTGCTTTTTCCCGTGGGGTAACGTCATTTCTGTCAGGCGGCCATTCTTGTCATAAGCATAACTGACCTTGCGACCATCTAACAAAACCTGTGATTTTAGCTTCCCGACGCTATCAAATGAATAATCTGTCTTGCGTCCTAACGGATCGATTACCGATTTAAGATATCCATAGGTATCATAAGTCATTTCCACTTTTTTGTCGGCTTGTCGAGTTGATTTCAATCTAGAATCTGCAAAGTACTCAAAGATTGTCGGTGCAAAGTTCGCGACCTGACCTTTAAGAACCTGGCCTTGAGGATTCGTTGTGAAATACGAAGGGCGTTGTTCAAATGACGTGTTCACCCAATCACCAGTGACACCATTATATGATAGAACGGAACTTTTATTTTCCGTTTTTATCGTTCTTACGTAAGACGTGACACTAAAAGGATTTGCAGGGTTCGCTAAGGTATAGTTTTTATGAACGTCCTGACTTACGGCCGCACCGAAGTAGGAAACAGTTGAGCGTCCCCGATAGCTAACATCATTAAAGCGCAGGTCCTTGCGAAAACCCGCTTGCGAATAGACTTCGCCATTCAGCTGATAGTCCATGCTCTCTTTTGGGCTTCGTCTTGAATTAAGTTCGCTATAACCACTTCTTGAGACTGAATTAGAATCAGCCCCACTGTTGGTTACCTCACGAATAAACTTTTTACCTGTGGCTGTTTCTAAAATAACTCTTTTAATTGAATACCATGTGGAATCGAATTCCTGACTTAAGGCGGAAGTTACACCGCCCGAATGTTCATCTTTCGTAAGAAGGCCTAAGCTATCATACGAAAATTTGGACAGCTCCCCTTCAGGCTTTTGGAAGGTTGCAAGCAATCCCGAAATTCCCCGATAGGTCATCGAATAGGATTCACCCAAGGGATTCGTCACTTTGGTCAAAAAGTTACTCTTGGAATAAGACAAATCAGTCACTTGGCCTTTTGGTGACACAATGCTTGTGACATATCCTGCAGAATTGCGCTGAAATGTCGTCGTCTGACCGAAGCCATCCACAATAGCGGTTAAAAGATTGCCCGAGTGCTGAAAGTTAAACTTTATAGCTCCAGTTAAACCGTTTACTGTGCGCAGATGTTTGCCTGAATAATCAAACACATAAATTTCGCTGACATCGTCGGACGCAACAAAGTACTCGCCGTCGATATAGTTGTACCTTCTGTATTTATTTTGCCCATCGCCCTTCACAAGAAAGCTGCGTTTCGCGTCATAGTAATGATAGGAATCCGGTTGCCACCCGCCAATTTTCATATAGGCAGACTTCCACCCACCAATAGACTTTACGTATTCGACTGGAATTTGCTTACCGTAAGCCGAATATGTAACCTTGAATTGTAGGTCTTGGGATTCATAAACCAGATTTCCAGCAGAATCCCTGTTGTTCCAAATGAAGTTGTATCTTTGATCAGGGTTATTTGGATATGTAGCGCCAAATGTCTGTCCGTCAGCATAAGTTCCTTCAATGGAAATTGCCGTCACCGCCGGGTTTGATTCAAATACGGGAATGCTTACCGAGGACTCTGCGTACCTGCCTTCGGCTTTGTTGCTAAAATAGACAAGATTAAACGGAGCGCCCGCTATATTTATTTTTTCTCCTAATGTTCGCGAATCAACAAGCACGATAGATCCCGGACATTGCATTTCGTTATTGTTGGGTTCATTGGGACTGGACGGTGAATTGGCCCCGTCACCTGTTTTTTCTAAACCATTTAAGATTACAACATCTGCCGTTTTATTCGCCGTTGCCGGAAGATAGCATTCATACCAATAGTTATGCCTGCCACCATCCCACACATGATAGCCGCCGCTCCTCACACGAATTTGGGCATCTCCATCTAAAAAACCTGGGCAGCGCTGCGCTAATGGCGCAATGATGGCGGTAAAAACGCTGTCGAAATTAGCCTGAGCCTGGGTTGCTAGACACAATGTCATCACCGCAATTTTAATAATTCGTTTGGACATATTTAGTTCCATCCCGTTTCAACAAGCATGCGGTCCATAAACCTGTTGCTTTTCTCAATTCTTTCAGTCATTTCGTCGCAGCCTGTCGGCAAGTTGTGACAAGAAAGAATATTTTCAGGAATGAATGCAGTGCCTGTGGGATTGGTTTTCCAAAAATATATGTTGAAAATTTTTCCGTACACAAACGCGTTTCTTTGCCAACTTGGAAAAGTGGCGATGCCCGGATATTTACCACTAGAAATTTTGAATTTTACTTGCGCAACGTCACTCCATTGTTTCATAGATTTTACATTTAGATCAAACCAAGAAGCGTAACGTAACAAACGCGAAGCATCTATCGTTGGTGAACAACCCGGTGGCATTACACCACTTTGAATATTCCAAAGACAGATCTGAGAAGCGAAATCTTTATTCGAAAAGAATGCCCCTGAGTCGGTGGCGTCACTACAAGGAGCAATAGGTGGCAGGCCCGATGGTTTACAGAATTGCAGTAAGGCATCACTTCTAATAGGATCGAAAGCAATATTTTCCATATCAAGTGCATAATTGTGAATCTCTTCTATGTCGCGCTTCTTTTCATTTAACGGCAGTAAATAGTCATCATAAGCATCGTGATTACCTGAAGTATTAAAGTACCTCGTGACTAGTGCCGAACCCGACTCGAAGCCTTTTTTACTCCACGACGAGTCCAACGCAAAAGGTCCGCCAAACGGAGAGCTCGCGTCTCCACACCGTACTCTGACTCCTGCTGCTTCGCCTGCGACAATAGCAGAAACTAATTCATCTCGAGCAAAGGTCGAAAGTTTGTTGCCAAAAAAGCCCTCAGAGCAAACTTGAGGCACCGAAGTCTTCACGGTCTGCAAATCAACAAGGGGAACAAAAGAAAATGTTTTTGAACTTCCTGCGAAGTCATAATCGGCGATAGACTTACCAATTGGTGTCATCTTCAGATAGACCTTTTGAACGCCTTCTTGCCAAGTAAACTTATTTTCCAGATCGGCGGTGTCGATTTGGATCTTGTTCACAAATGTTTTCTCGTAGTCATCATGTATACCAACTCCTATAAAACCATAGAACTTGGTAAATGACTGTGGGCCATACATAAACTGAACTTGCACACCTTGCCACAGGACGTGTTTGTAATCGTTGCGTTGAATTTTAACATCAAAGTCCACGGTCGCCGAATTCGCCGACACACTGACTGCTCCCGTTGCTCTGCCATCAAACTGCACGGGGAAGAAGTTGTATCTTTTGCTTAAGGCCAACTGAGAGTTAAAGTTCGGCGAATGAACCGCACTATTCATGTCCCCAGGCAAAATACTGGCAATGGCTGGTTTTTCACTTTGAGCAATAATATCGCACTTCACTGAATAGAAGTCCTCATTTGAAGAACTATGCTCACTGATCATTCGGTATTTAATTTGAGGCCTTTTAAAATGAGGTGGCACGGGAATCAGATAGCTCGTTCTTTGGCTCCAGTCTTTTTGTAAGTCCGTTGCGCTAGCGATACCGTGCCTTGACGTCAGATCATCTAAAGTTAGGCCATGCTTCAACATAAGATCGCGTGCTGAAGTTACAAAGTGCCCTTTTTGCACCTGTCCGGTCCAGGCATCTTTGACCTCATAAATAAGAATTACAGGCGAACCTTCTCTTTTCAGGTTTTGTAAATACACATTCCAAAGAGGGTGAGGCGCCGTACTGCCAAAGCATCTATTGTTTCCGGTTTTGTATTTCCATTTACTGTGTGCGTATTGCAGCGCCGGAGAGGTTATTCCACAGCTCAACGTAAGGCTTCTCGAAGAGTTTCGATTTATGTCTATGAAAACATCTTGGTCGGATGGAGCGACACTTGTAAGAGTTCGCGTCACTTGCTCTCCTGCGCCCAAGCTTCTTGCATCCGCAGCCGCAAACGGAGACGGCTCCCCGCACAGACTGCTCGTCCACGAAGGTAAAGAAGTGGTGCGAAACTCTTTCTTGTCAGAAGAAGCTTTAGGATTTTTTACTTTCGCCGGCAGGATCGCAACATCCAGATCCACATTCAGCGTCACTAAATTTCGAGACTTCAGGTCTACGACACGGAAGACCTTTTTAGATCCTTTAGAAACAATAACTGCATACTTACCGTACGCTAGATCATTCAAGGTCACATCGCTGCCTTGCGCGAAAATTCTTCTCTGCGAAGAGCCGTGAACTAACTCCACTCTTATGTCAGGCTCTGAAGCAATGATTTTTAAATTCGCAGCGCCGAAGAATAGTTCGTAAGTTTCCCCCACCGCTGGTTCAGAATTTGGGTCATCAGGAAAAGAATTCGGCATATTGCTCATAGAGTGATTAAGCTTAAACTTATAAGGAATCGACGAATCAAATCCATTTTTTAGTATGCCGGCCTGCCAGAGATTTAGGACTGGCATACCCAGAGAAGGTTGAATAGCGATCGAAACATCTAGTTCCCTGTCTTGGCCATCCTGAGAAATAACCGACAGCCATTTTTGAGGTGGAAAACTCTCCGTCAACAGATAGCCGGGCGGAGCTACAAAATCAAAAACCCACTGACTTTGGCTGATTGGCAAAACATTGTCATTAGCGCCCGAGGGCGTAATACAAACAGTGGAGCTTGGCGCCCGCATACAACTATCCCCGGGGATTTCAACAGTCAAAGAACTTGTCACTGTGGACTCACTAGGTGTTTTGCCCGTGAAGGTCACGATGTAAGTTCCCGGCTTGAAGTAAGTGTATTCAATGTGGCTTCCGTAAGCAGTTACACCGTTGCCAAGATCCCATTGTTCATCATGGAAGATTCCCTCTGCCGCAGTGGTGCTCTTAGAGTAAAAGCGAATAGTTTCGGGAAATCTTAATGCGCGGTATGTTTGCCCACTTTTGGCAGAGCCAGAGCCATCTGCACTTTGTGCCAAAATTTCTAAACCTGCAGCGGGCGCTGACGATACTACGGTAATATCTTTAGAAATTGTGTGCGATGCCAAAGTCGAATCCACCAAAGTCAAAGTAACCGTGTATGTTCCTGCCGCCCCATAAGAATGGTTTACAATAGCGCCTGATGCCGCATTTCCGTCACCAAAGTTCCACGAATAACTTGTGATGTTTCGGCCTGGAATCGTTGACTGGTCAGCTCCAAATTTGACGGTCGTGCCAACCTGTGGATTCAGTGGTACGTGGTCAAAGTCGACAATTTGGATCGGACTTGGATTGTAATTAAACTGCCTTGAAACAGTTGAACTTAATCCCCAACGGTCATAAACGGTCAGTTCTAAGTTGTATAAAATATTTTGCGACAGAAGAACTTGTCCGTTCATCGTATCTTGCAAAGGTGTGCCGTTCAGTTTCCAAGAACAAGCAGCAATCCATTGATCATCTGTTGAAGAAAAGCAGTTAAAGTAAATTCGACGCGCGTTAAAACTATCAACCGAATAACTAAATACCGCATTTGGCGCCAGGTTCCCGGGTGGCGGCGTACCTGTGGTTGCGACAACAACTTCATAGGTGGCTGCCTGATTTCCTAAATTATCTGTCGCGATATAGCGCACGAAGTAAGTACCAGGATTCTGAAACGTATAAGTCATTTTCTGATCAAAACTTAAAACTTGATCATTGATTGCCCACTCTTGAGAAACAATTTTTCCAGGCGAAGCAGAGCTGCCGGAACCGTCGAAATTAACAGTTAAGGGAGCGGGTCCCACCTTGGGATCAAACTTTGTTCTGGCGAAAATAACATTATAATTTGTTCCTACTTCAGAATATGAATGGGAAATACTCGACAGACCGCGACTGTTCGTTGCAATCATCTGAATGGTCTTATATCCCGGGGTCGCATACTGACGACTGGCGGTTGTCGTATTTACAACCTGACCATCGAAAAATGTCCATCTGTATTGAAGCGGCTGGGATGCAGGATCATAAGCCGTGGACCAATAGTCGTAATTTAAATAAATAGGGGCATTGTAGCGACTGGCATTAATTCGTCCCGGACTTGGAGCATCGACTCCAGCACCAATAGTGATCGTTTTTGTTAGATTATGGACCTGACCACGCAAGTCGATGACTTTTAAAGAAAGGTTATAGGTGCCAGGAGCTAAGTAAGTATGCTCGGGCCAGTTGCCTGTATACTTTGTTCCATCACCGAAATCCCAGAAGGACATTGTGGGATGATAGTTGAATGGCAAAACCGTGCGATAGCTATAAAAGGAAACCTTTAACGGCGACGTGTTCAATGCAATAATTTCTGCATTGGTTCCTCCGGAAACGTGAACATCTCGGTAAGTTACGGATTCATTTCCAAGATCGTCCCGCACAGTTAACTTTACGTTGTATGTGCCAGGTTGATAAAATGTCTTTTTAACCTTCTGACCCTGCAATCGCCCCTCTGGACGATTCGAATCAGAAAAATCCCACAAATACGAAACAATCGAACCATCAAGATCAAATGAAGCTGAAGCATCAAACGACACCGTCAAGGGGCCCGGCCCCCAGTCCTTGTCTAAATCGATAACGGCCACTGGTTTAGCGACAACAAGAGTCCCGCCCACCGTTACAACGGTTTGCACGCTGACGCGAGCTTCGCCACTGGTTGTATGCATTTCAAACGGATAGTCACCAGCAGCTGGGAAAGTACAAGTAAAACTTTTGCTGTTAGTTGGTCCCGTTGGGCATACTGTCGTCATTGCATCTACAGGGGAGCCATCTGGATCTTTACTAAAAATGTTGAAAGTAACTTCCAACGGATTGCTTGGATTCACATAAGCAGTAAAATATGGCGCGGCTGCGCATCGTCGACGTATTCAACATATCTGGAAACCGTCGTTACGGCACCAAACGTGTCTTCTACTTCAAGCGTAACTCCATGGTGAACACCTAATAAAAATTTGTAGTATACATCTGCGCTTGCATTGAACTCTCCGGGCAAAAGTTCAATTGAGCCCCCATCCGTAAATATCCAACGAATTTTTGCAACACTGTCATCTGGATCAGAAAAGGACTCTACATAAAAGCGTGAAACAGCATTTGAGCCCGAAGACAACTTGTTAACTAAAATGGGGCTAACTATCGGAGGCAAATTTGTTAAACGCGCATTCTTTGCCAAAGAAGCAGTGCCATGTGACCGCTTCACCAGGTGCTCTATCTTGGCTGCCGCCAGGTTCCGTCCCAATTCAAGATAACTTGCAAATGCGTTCCAGTAGTAGCGAGCCCTTAGCAAAAAAGCCTCTGTATACCCAATTTCTTTGGTTGAATTTTTATTTAGATGCTCTTGACGTTCTTCAAAATCAGCCGCACGACGAGAAGCGAGCTGGTCTTGTTCGCTCTTAATAATTTTTTCGATGAACCTTTGTTCCTTGGAGAACTCTTTAGATAGGACACTCTGATGATCATAAACTTTATTCTTAGCCAAACTTAGGCCGGCAAAAGACAAATGAATAGATATAAAAGCCAACGCCACAATTCGGAACATGCTTAACCCCTCTGCTTTAAATGTATAAACACAGAAAAGTTAACATTACATTTTGGTTTACAATCAATATTTAATTTATAGGCGCAGCGAGCTAAATATGAATTTAACTATATCATGACAAATATCTAGGCTTTGGTCGAGATGGAGGGGCGCTTCAGTAACAAAATTTTTAGTTATTGTTTGAAGCCCTTCAGGCGTTCATTTTCAGATTCAAGCACGCGAACCAACGTTTTAAGGTCAGTGACCTCTTCGCGCAGTTGGAAGATTTGCTCTTCTTTTTCCTGCAGGATTTGCGTGTAGGCTTTTTTGAGTTCGTTCAGAAGTTTGTTGGCGGCAGTCAAAATCGGCTCATCCTTATTGGACTTCACCGACTTATCCTGTAGGTCCTGTGGTTTCACGTCATCCTTTGAAGAAGCGGACATAGTATCACTACCTTTCATCATTCCATGATGAGCACCCACCAAGGCAAATTCGCTGTCTTGGGAGGGGCGATGTACTCTTTGATGGGTACCCATCGGTTCGTCCATGATGAAGTACTTGCCGTCTTCAAATCGGAACTGAATGTCGTCGGCTTTGATTCGTCGGCGCAGAGTACTCACACTAATTTTGTATTTAGTAGAATAATCCGTTAGCGGTAACCAAGAACCATGAGCTTCAACGTTCATTTTGTTCCTTAAACTACCCTGGTTTAAGCCAAGGTACTTTATGCAAGCTTTGTAGGTTAGGTGGTCACCCTACTCAGCCTGCGTATCCAACATTATCACACGACTTCAGTCTGTCAAATTTTGCGTGAGTACTTATTCAAATTCAACAAAATTCAGGACCTTGATCTGGTTATTCACCCCATGCGCCATGCCTATTCACTGGCCTAAGGTCTGATTAAGCATGCTTAAGTCATGGATTTTACTAGTTCCTAAAGAATTCTTTGCGCGTCTTTTACTTAGGTCAGATAATAACAGCACGACTATGCGGATTAAAGATAAGAAGAAAGTAGCACTGGTTTTAAGCGGTGGCGGCATCAAAGCCGCGGCCTTTCACATTGGTGTTTGCCTAGCCTTGCAGGAAAAAGGCTTCAAATTTGCCGGCGGAACGAAAGAGTTTGTCCGGCAACGCTTCCCGGATGATGACCCCTTCACCATCCGCCTGTATGTGGGGTCTAGTGCCGGCGCCTTTGTGGCTTCGATTCTGGCGGCCGGGTATTCGGTTGAATCACTTATTAACGCCTTTCAGCTGGGTTCTGGCAGCGACCCCAGCTTTGATAAAGGCGATCTGCGCTATTTAAAACCCATTTCTTATCGAGATATCTTTAATCTGAACTCCAGCAACCTTTTAAAGTTCATCCCTCGCACTTTGATGGAAAAAGCTTTGGTGACTGGCGGCTTTGAGTCCATTCTTAAAAACGGGCTTAAACTGAATGGTCTTTTTTCGACCAAAGGGATTGAAAGCTATTTGCGCAAAGAGGTCTT
>JABWCO010000219.1 GCA_013360185.1 Bdellovibrio sp. | reverse complement strand
TGTTCGAATATTTTTTTGAAATTGTGTTAATGAATTACTTCATTAACTAAGAGCCCAAAAAATCTATCTATCTAGCTATTCAGTTTTCAAAGAGCGAAAAATCAATCGCAAAACTTCTTTCGAAGCGCGAGGAATCGATCTTAGTGATCTTTTCTCTCGACGTCAATGTTCAATCTTCATTTTTTTCAGATTAAAAAACCTAGAAAAAATTGGTGGAGGCAACAGGGATCGAACCTGCGACCTTCTGAATGCAAATCAGATGCTCTCCCAGCTGAGCTATGCCCCCGAACAAAGTGGAGCTGTTTTCTCGTAACCCCCTAAAAAGGTCAATAGCTTTTTTTCGAAATTTTAATTAACGCCGAGAAGTTGCCCAATAAATAAACGAGGCACCAGCCTCGTTTATTTGCATAACTTATTTAAGTGTTTGGATTCACGCGAGATTAAGCACTGGCTCTAAGTTTTGACGCAAGAAGTCTGTTTAACCACTGTCTTTCCGTGGTCAGATCGAATCCAACTCGTTCACCACCGGAAATGATCGCTAGATAAACTCTTTTAAGGATTTCAACTTCATGATCTGGCCCGCCGTCAGCCCCCAAGGACTCTTCAATTGCATCAAAAACACTCACAAGATCGGGCGTCGTCACTACTTTTGGAATGCGGGTCATGTCCAAGCCTAAAGTCTCTAACGGTTTGAAACCGACAAGAGTTTCCGTCAGCAAAACCTTCGCACCACTTTTAAAATTAACCTGCACAAAAGGCTTTCCTTCAGAGTCTGCTCGATGCAGAACTTCAGAGACATCTTGAGAGTTAAAGGAGAAAACTTTTTTGTCTAAATCTTGACTGATTTGGACCCGACCCGACTCTTGAATCTTGGCACGAAGACCTTTCGATCCGTCGACGAAATTCAAGATGTGATCCAAATCTGTGTGAGTCGATTTCGCTTTGCTGCTCAAGATACCCTCCCCTAATAAATATAGGGCGTGATTTTTTTATTATACAGAAAGTATCGACAATCCTTAAAAGGACTTAACGACAAAACAAAAAAAGATGCGAAACCGGCCTCTTATCCTGTCGCATTTTGAACCCATTCCCATGATAATGTTTCAACGCGGGATTCATAAGCACTGTGCCTTGTATCTGTCGTTCCGATTTGAGATAACTAGCAACGAAAGAGGCAATCACTATGATCATCACACGCTGGCAAGCACCTATCGTTCCTTCAAAACAGCAGTTGCATATTATTCTGGAATCCGAAGGCTTAGAACCGTTCGACGAGACTTATCAACCTCAAGAAAAAGTGCAGGATCATCGTCACCCCTTCGCCGAAGTAAGAATTATCGTTGCCGGAGAGATGATTTTCAATGTCTCAGGAAATCAGTTCGTCTTGCGCCCAGGCGATCGCTTAGAAATCCCTGCAAACACCAAACACTCCCACGTCGCGCAGGGAACAACAGATTGCGTTTGTGTCTGCGCACAAAGAGCGATCTAAAAAACGACAAAGGAACTTCTGCGAAGGAGTTCTTTCACAATGAGCAACGCCTCAGCCAAAAAAATCAAAACTTCCAACACACCAAAAAAAAGAGACATCGAAATCCAGACAAGACCAGCGCTTAGGACTGAATAAAGCTTTAGCTGTAGCGTCGGCCTTCGACGGCGCCACGATGGCGCGAACCCGATAGCAAAGCTGGCGGGCGCCGACTGAGCCCGGACGGCGTGCCGACCGAAGCGCTAAAGCTTTGTTCAGCCCTAAGCGCGTGCGGCAGTCAGGACTTAGAGTTCCCCTTCATCCAGGCAAGATATTCGCGGATACTTTTTTCGAAACCTCTTTGCGTCGGTTCGTACAAACGAGCGCCTTGGACTTCTTCGGGCAGATAGCTTTGTTCGGCCCAGCCCGTGGGATAGCTGTGGGGATATTTATAACCTTGGCCATAGCCTAAATCTTTGGCCATAGCCGTTTTCGCGGAACGCAAATGCAATGGCACCGGCAGAGTTCGCGTCTTTTCAACTAGCTCACGAGCCTTATTTAAAGCCATATAGGAAGCGTTTGATTTTGGGCACGAGGCCAAATAAGTCGTCACGTGCGCTAGAGTGATCGCCCCTTCTGGCAAACCGATAGCCTCCACGGCCTGCAGGCCCGCAATGGCTACTGACAAAGCTCGAGGGTCTGCATTGCCGATATCTTCGGAGGCCAAGACGATCAAACGACGAGCAATAAAAATTGGATCTTCACCACCATCTATCATGCGTGCGAGATAGTAAACCGCCGCATCGGGATCGCTGCCGCGAACACTCTTGATAAAAGCCGAAATCAAATCATAATGCATTTCAGAACTTTTATCGTAGCCCAATGGATTCTGCTGCAACAGCTCGCGCATGTCATTGACATCCAAACGCTCTGCCGGATCTGCGTCCTTGGTGAAATTATAAAGGATTTCTAGGCTATTAATTAAACGTCGCGCGTCTCCATCAGAGTATTCCAGCAAGTTTTTAATGGCCGCCTCAGTCAAAGCGTCCGCCAGGGGTTTTTTATAGTAAGTTTCTGCTCTTTTGACGATATTTTCTAAATCGTTCTCGCTCAAACGCTCAAACACGACA
>JABWCO010000005.1 GCA_013360185.1 Bdellovibrio sp. | reverse complement strand
TTTTACAATCTTTAAAACTTGCTCCATCTCGAAGGGCTTCTTTAAAAAAGCCACTGCTTGCGCCGCTTGCGTCGACTCCTGAATGAACTGTTTGTCGCCATAAATACCGCTCATCAAAATGACTTTAAAACGTACACTCGGATAATGTTCGCGAGCTTGCTTGATAAAATCCAGGCCAGTCATTTGCGGCAAAAGGCAGTCACAGAAAAGAAAATCAATATTGTTGTGAGTGGATAAAACTTCATTGGCTTCACTCGGACGAGTCGCCAGAAAGACATGGTGTCCCGCACGCGTTAAAACTTCTTTCAACGCGAGACCGACAGCTTCGTCGTCTTCTAATATGAGAATTCTTGATTTTCCTAATTCCACGATCTCTTCATCGGAAATATCCAGAAATCTATTAAGCTTAAAACGACAGAAGCAGGACTATCGTACAGATCCCGCTTCTATTCTAGACTTTCAGTCAGGCGCTATTTTTTAATGAACTTAAAGTACTTTGATTCAATGACATCCATTTCCATATCATTGCCTTCTTCATCTTTCACCGACTCTGGTGGCGTAACGGAAGAATCTGTGAACTCGGTCCCATAACGGAACAGAACGTTTTTTTCTGAGCCGGCCTCATCGTTATAATACGGCACATA
Organism: Bdellovibrio sp.; assembly: GCA_013360185.1. Classification (GTDB taxonomy): domain Bacteria; phylum Bdellovibrionota; class Bdellovibrionia; order Bdellovibrionales; family Bdellovibrionaceae; genus Bdellovibrio. The sequence continues at coordinate 53,053 of JABWCO010000005.1, read as the reverse complement.
AAAGGAGTTTACTTTACCCGACGCAGGTAAAAAACCATCCACCATGTTGATTTGGTCCACAATCACTTTGGGACAATTAGAGAATGAAATTTGTGCGCCAGAGGCTGTGCCCATCCACTTAATCCACTCGCGGATGCCACAAGAATTGATACTTTTTAATCCACTCAATTCCACGTCGATTGCCGGATTTCCGGTTAAGCTAAACTGCGAAAAATCCACGTCTTCATCGATTGTGCCCGCCATGCGAACCACCAATTTTTCAGGAGTTTTTTCCATTTTTACATCCAGTTTGCCCATCGTGTTTCCTCCTTGATTTAGCAAAACTCTAACATAGATCTAAGTTTATTGAACGGCTTCGCGTTTGACCACAAAAAATGTCACGTCATCGATCAAAGGAGCCCCCTGCCGATGTCCCTGAAAACTCAAAACGAAACGGTCCACAGAATCTCCAACCTCAGGTTGGTCTTTGTGCGCACTGATTAAGGCTTTGATGAACTCACGTTCACCCCAAGCCTCCTTACCGGGATTTTGAATGTCAGGAATTCCGTCAGTATAAAAAAAGACTGAATCCCCTTCGTCCAACTGCACACTTGTTTGCTGATACGATGAATCACGGGCCTGTCCCAGTCTTGGATTGTTCACTTCGTTCAACGGCACGAGATCTTTCTTTTTTAAAGTTGTTTCTGTTTTTTTAATTAAAAATGGTGCTTCATGGGAGGCATTACAGTACACGAACTCGCCCGTTTCTAAATCAAATGACCCCAGAAAGAAAGTCATCATGATCCGCCCCTTGGAAACATCGTAAATCGAGCGATTTAAAAGTTCCAAGGCCTTTGCTGGAGAAATATTTAAACGCTCAATGATCGTCGATGCTGACTTCGCCGCACTCGTGATCAAGGCCGCGGGAGCACCGTGTCCGGTCGCATCGCCAATCCACAGAAAGATCTTGTTACCAATTTGACAGTAATGCCACCAATCCCCCCCGCACTCACTGGCAGGTTCGTAAAAGCCCGCAATAGATAACGGACCGATCTTAGCGCGAGTCTCGGGGAAAAGAGTTTCTTGTACGGTCTTAGCTGTTTGTAGTTCGGACTCCATTCGCGCCTTTTCGGCGGTTTGTTCTAAAAGGCGGGAAACTTCGGCAGCCATGATGTTAAAGTTATCTGCGAGACTGCCAACTTCGTCATTGGAAGTGACATCAACACGAATATTAAAATCCCCTTCGGCCACTTTCTGCGTGGCTTTGAACAACTGAGTCAGCGCTTGGGTGATGCCACTAGAAGCAAACAAACTTAAGATCACCGTTAGGGAAATCAATATACCAAAAAAGATTAAAGACTTACGAATCAATATTTGCACGGCCCCCAGAGCTTTGTCTTTTTCCACGGTGGTGACGACAATCAGGTCACCGAAGCCTGCACGGGAATACGCCACCAAAAGCTCCGTGCCATTTACCGCTTTGCTGGTTTCAGCACCCTGAGCTACTTGCGCGGCAGATCCACTTAAAAAGGCCGGAGCAACAAGAGTTTGCAGTCTCTTACCCGACATCGCATCCGGTCCGAACAACACAGAGCCATCTTGGCCGATCAAATAAATTTTTTGGGAAACGCCCGACCGGAACATCTCGGCCGCTTCACTCATTCGCACGATCACCAGGAACACCGTTGTTCGCGTTTTAGTTTCATCTGTGACTTTTTCTAAAATAAAAACACGATCATCATTAAAGGGGGTCTTTGCAATACGGCGACCCTTTTCGACTTCGCTGAAATAAGCGGCCATTGGAATCTGTAAAGAATCCAGAACTCCTTGGGTCTGACCCTCGACTTTTTCCAACAATGCCACTTTTTCTAAGCTGCCCGTGGCGTTGGGAGAAAAGACGACCACGGCCTCAAGGTCCGATTCGTTTCTAAAAATAGACTCTGCGACGGAAGAAAATTTTTGCTGTCCCAAATATTCCTGAAAGATCGGCTTCGTGGTCCCCAAAACACCATTCAGTTGTGTCTTGATTTGAGCCGCCATTGTGCCCGACATGTTGCTGGAGGAATCAAAGACATACGCAATTTTGTCTTCTTCAAAAATCTGCAGGGCCAATACTAAGTACACGGAAAGCGTAATTAATGGCAGCGAAGTTAGTAACAAAAGAATCTTATATCTTATTGATATGCCACGTTTTTTCACGTGTTTAGTATGCCCTTTTACTGGAGGGTGGAAAACAAATTCTGAGGGGACTTAGCCTTAGGTCCGTAAAAGATCTATACTTTCCAACCGATAAGCTTCAACGGGAGACCTCATGTCGCGGTTTGGACAAACAGAGAAAAGTATTTTTGCTATCGCCTGCATTGCCTTGCTGGCGTTTTCATACTTCCTGTATGATGACTCTTTGTTATTCCCAAAAAACAATGACAGCGCTTTACAAAAAATCGGTGACGTCGCGGTTTCTGAAAACGATGTTCGCCGTAAAAATTTAGATACCTTTAGCTGGTTACCAGCATCACGCCAGGACCTTGTCTATCAAAACGATTCAATTTTCACCGGGGATCGCTCCGAAGCCGTCGTGCGCTTGCAAGATGGAACGCAAATTAAAATTCAGCCGAACTCTTTGATCACTTTGAATTTGAACGACGGTCAAATGAGTTTAGATCTGCGCTATGGAAACTTGGTCGGAGAACTCGCACAAGGTTCCACGTTGACTGTAAAGTCGGGAAAAGAAGAGTTCAAACTTGAGGGCACAAAAGGTTCAAAAGAAAAGGCAGCGATCGAGTTTAAAAAGTCCCACAGCGGAAATGTCGATTTAAAGCTTCTGTCTGGAAATATCCAGTTAGTTGATAAAAAAAGACAGGCTGTCAAAGAACTGCCGAAAAACGCCGTCGTCGCTGTCGATAAAAAAGGTGAAGTAAAACAACTTGAAAAACCCACTTTGCAACTTATCACAGCCGACAACATGCAATGGATGCGCATCAACCCCGATGATCCTTTGCCTTTTGAATGGCAAGGCAAAGGCGACCTTGCTAGCTATGAATTAGAAGTTTCTCCCCAGGAAGACTTCTCTACGTTGACCTATAATAAAAAGACCACGCAAAGTGGTTTACAAGTGACCGAGCCTTTAGCACCCGGCCCTTACTTCTGGCGTGTGAAAGCTTTTAACAGCCAAGGCCAAAGCCACCTCACCTCGCCCACTCGACGCATGAATTTATCCTATTTCGTCGGCCCGCAAGTCACCTGGCCGGCCGCGATGGCGCAAATTCAATTAGAGCTTAAAGTAAAGAATCAGGAAGCTCCCGTGGCCTCAACAGATGTGAAATGGTCTTCACCACAAAATTTAAAATCATTCACCTGGCAATTAGCCACAGATGAAAAGTTTGAAAACATCATCAAAGAAAGTCAGACGCAAGATTTAGCCGCGATCACGCCAAAACTTGCCTCGGGAACTTATTGGGTGCGAGTGCAAGGCAAAACAGCCGACGAAAAAATATCCCCCTGGTCAACACCCGTGCCTTTCACTATGACTTTGACCGCAAAACGAGACGTCAAACCCGCGCGCCCTATTTTGCTCACAAAGAAAGTGTTCTTCCAAGCCCCTTCAAGCAAAGACCGGAACCCCGCTTCACCGCAAGTACCGCAAGTGGCGTGGAAGCCCGTATTGCAATCAAAAAACTATATCCTGCAAATTTCTAAGGACGTTAGCTTTTCCGATCCGCAAAAATACGAAGTCACGCAAACAACCGCGGCTTGGGGGCAATACAAACCAGGTCAGTACTATTATCGAGTTTATGCCCGGGGCCTCAATGGCCTTATCAGTGACCCCAGTGAAACCGGCTCTATGGAGATTGGTGTGGGCGGAGTGATTTTAGATCCTTTAAAAACGGTTCAAAAAACAGGCGCAAAAGCCGGCCCCGAAGAAACTCCCATCAGCTGGAGTGAGGTGCCCTTTGCAAAGTCGTACTTGGTGCAGATCGATAAAAATAAAGATTTCTCGAAAGCACAACGTTTAGAGTATGCATCGAACACGAGCACTGTGACTCTGCCCGATCCAGGACTTTACCATGTGCGCGTACAGGCCCTGGATGAAAACAACAAACCTTTGACCGAATTTTCAAATATTGAGGAAGTCCTTTATACATTCCGCACCCCGTTGACGAAACCGCTGCTGATGGAGCCGTTCAATGCCGCTTCTATCTTTTTACAAACACAGATGGAACCGTTCATTTGGCTGGAGTGGAAAAAAGTCGACGGAGCTACAGGCTATCGCATCGAGATTTCCGATAAAGCAGATTTTTCACGTGTTTTGATTACCAAATCTTTAGCTGGAAACCGCTACCTGATCAAAGACCGCATGCCCTTAGGTAAAATCTATTGGCGCGTGCGAGCTGAAGCAAAAAGCGACGCTGAACTGTCCGAATGGACGGAAAAACGTGAGTTCACACTTTACCATCAAAAGAATGAGACCTTTGTAAAATGAAGATTCAATACTCACTCTTTGATACATTGTTAGAACCTGTCTTTGTTCTGAGTGCAGATCAAAAGGTGGTCTATTGCAATGAAACGGCAGCCACCGTGGCGGGTCTTTCGATCCGTAAAATCACTCGCGGCATGAAGTTTAGTGAGCTGTTCGAATTCAGCGAAAAAATCGAAGCTCTTGAGCGTTTGCTGCATATTTGCGATGCCACGCCGTACAAAGAGCTGACCTTTAAAACTTCGCAAGGCGGAGAAGGCAAAGTGCAAATCACCCTCCAACCAATCTTTGATTCAATGGGTGACAAGAACTGGATCGTTTTCGTGCGAGACGTGACCTTGGAAGAACGTTTGCAGAAAAAATACCGGGCCGAACTTGAACAAAAAGAAGACGTGATCCGAGCGCTCGAAGACGCCAAAGCTAAACTCGAAGATTACAGTAAAAACTTAGAGGAGATGGTCAAAGTTCGCACTCAAGAACTTTCACGTTTAAATCAAACCATGTCCGCCCTACTGGATAGCTTAGGCCAAGGATTTTTTATCTTTAATTCCGTGGGCCAAGTTTTAGACGTATCCTCTAAAGCCTGCTTACAAACTGTGGAATGCCGCCCCGATGGAAAAAACATCTGGGATGTCTTGAAGCTGCCAGAAAATAAAGTAGAAGGCTTTAAAAAGTGGATGCAAACCATCTTTATGGAGATGTTGCCCTTTGAAGACCTTTCGCCGTTGGGGCCCACAAGCTTCCCCCACTCGCTAGATCGTTATATTTCTTTAGAATATCATCCGCTCCGTTCTAACGCAGGAGCCATCGAAGGCCTCGTGGTCGTGGCCTCGGACATCACCTCCTTGGTTGAAGCACAAAACCAAGCCGAAAATGAAAAAGAGCACGCCAAACTGATCATCAATATGATCAAGAGCAAACGGGAAATCAGTCGCTTCATCCAAGAAGCGCAAACTATGGTGACGGCGATTCAAGCGGAGACCGCAAAACCCGCCGCGCAATTTGATGGTGAATCTTTATTCCGTCACTTGCACACCCTAAAAGGCGGGGCGGCTTTATTTTCCATCAAACAAGTCGCTGATGCCTGCCACGAAGGGGAAACTCTTTTAGCGGCATTCAATGAAACGCCCGAATCCGACAAGCTGGTTTTGCTCAAAGATAAATCAGTGCGCATCAAAGAAACTTTCACCGGTTTCTTAAATGAAACTCGCGACATCTTAGGTTCCTCCTTCCTATCTCCGGAACGTCAAATTGAAATCGGCCTAAGTAAAGTGCACCAAGTCGCCAGCCAAATCCGTTCTTTACCAGGGGGAGCCCCTGTAGCCCAAGACTTGTTGACAGAATTGGTTATGGAGCCCGTAAAAAACTTTTTAGAACCCTACGGTGAAGTCATGCTTCGCTTGGCTGAGAAAGTTGACAAGTCAGTGGCTCCTTTAAAAATCACCAATGGAAACTTAATGGTGATGCCCGAAGTCTACAGCACTCTTTTCTCAACACTTGTGCATGCCTTCAGAAATGCTGTGGATCATGGGATTGAGGTGCCCAGCGCTCGCCTAAACAACGGTAAATCCGCAGAAGGGCACGTTGAAGTCACGTGCAATATTCTGAACCAAAGTTTGATTCCGACGTTGCAAATATTGATCAAAGACGACGGCGGCGGCGTCGATCCTGCAAAAATCCGCAGTAAACTTTCCCAAAAAGGTGTGGATACTTCGCGCAAAACTGATGCCGAAGTCCTTCAACACATTTTTGACAGTCAGTTCTCAACCAAGGAACAAGTGACAGAAATCTCTGGCCGCGGAGTCGGAATGGACGCCATCCGAGTCGCTGCCGAGGCTCTTCTGGGTAAAGTCTGGGTGGAGTCGAACTTGGGCCAAGGGACATCGCTTTACATCGAAGTGCCCTACACCACCGAATCCCCTGCTCTCCCTAAGAAAAATCTTAAAGTCGCTTAACGGCAAGAGCGGCCCTTTCGCCACATTGAGCCAAATACATTTTTTTGCCCAAGGACCTTGCCAAATGGCCCCGGAACCTCAGATTGTAGGGACAAATTAAATCCCTCAACTTAAGTTTTTTTTCGGAGGACACTATGGCTAAACAAGTGCAAAGTTTTAATGCTGAAATTAAGCAGCTTTTAGATATCGTCATTCATTCACTTTATTCACACAAAGAGATCTTTTTACGCGAGTTGGTTTCCAACGCTTCCGACGCAATTGACAAGCTTAAGTTTCAATCTTTGACCCATGCTTCTTTGTTGCCGGCGAACTGGGAACCGACAATTCGCCTTGAGGGCAACACGCAAGATAAAACTTTAAAAATTATCGACAACGGCATCGGCATGGATCAAGAAGAAGTGGTGCAGTTCATCGGCACGATCGCCCGTTCTGGCGCCAAAGCGTTCGCACAAATGAACGAAGAAATGAAAAATAAACCTGAACTGATCGGCCAATTCGGTGTCGGATTCTATTCTGCGTTCATGGTCGCAGACAAAGTCACCTTACACACGCAAAAAGCCGGTACGAATGAAGGCGTTTTGTGGGAATCAACTGGTGATGGCACGTATTCGATCGACAACGTGCCCCGTCCGTTTGGCAATGGCACAACCATCACGTTGCACTTAAAAACATTCCAAGAAGAAGACGAAGTTCAAGACTTCACAGACCCTTGGGTTTTAAAGTCTTTGGTTAAAAAGTATTCTGACTTCGTGGCTCATCCAATTAAAATGAAAGGCGAAAAGGACGACGAAGTTCTTAATTCGCAAAAAGCTTTGTGGCTGAAAAACCCTTCAGATGTCACCGCCGAAGAACACAAAGAATTCTATCAACACATCGCTCAAGATTTTAATGAACCGTTAAAAACGATTCACTATAAGGCCGAAGGCACGATGGAGTTTAGCTCGATCCTGTACCTTCCTGCGAAAAAGCCATGGAACTTTAACATGCGTGACACAGAATATGGCTTAAGCCTTTATATTAAACGTGTGTTTATCATGGCCGACTGCAAAGACTTGCTGCCGTCGTACCTACGCTTTGTTAAAGGATTGGTCGATAGCAGTGATTTGTCCTTGAATGTCTCACGCGAAATTCTGCAACAAGACCGCCAAGTGTCTTTGATCCGCAAAAATGTCACCACAAAAATCTTGGCTGCCTTAAAAGATCTTATCAGCAAAGATCGTACGGCCTATGAAAACTTCTGGAGCGAGTTCGGTGCCACTTTAAAAGAAGGGATTCCTGGGGACGCGGCAAATAAGGAAAAGCTGAAAGATCTGGCTCTTTTCCACTCCACAACGTCTGACAAAATGACCACGCTGGAAGAATACATCGCGCGCATGCCAGAGGCGCAAAAAGAAATTTACTATATCACCGGAGACACAATCAGTCAGGTCAGCAACAGTCCGTATTTAGAAAAGCTTAAAGAAAAGAATTATGAAGTTCTTATGCTTGTCGATCCGGTGGACGAATGGGTGGTCAATGCCTTAACAGAATACAAGGGTAAAAAACTGCAGTCGATTACGAAAGAGGGCTTAAACCTCGACAGTGAAGAGGAAAAAAAGAAAAAAGAAGAAGAACTAAAAACCGCTTCTGAAACTTATGCTCCTCTTTTAACGCAGATGAAAAAAACTCTCGAAGCGCAAGTTAAAGATGTGGTGCTTTCAGATCGCTTGACGCAAACCCCAGTGTGCCTAGTGTCTTCCGCACAAGACCCTTCGGCGCATATGCAACGTTTGATGGCGCAAATGGGTCAAGAATACAATATGCCGACCAAACGAGTGATGGAGATCAATCCCAAACATCCTCTGTTTGCAAAAATGCTCAAAGCAGCACCAGAGCAACAGAGCAAATGGTCTGAGATCTTATACGCCCAAGCTCTGTTAAACGAAGGTTCAAGTATTCCCGATCCAGTGAAGTTTTCCCAGCAGGTGGCGGAACTGATGGTGCAAGCTGCGGATTCTGGTAAACATTAAACCATGTCCAAGCAGTGGGTGTTGGTGCGCGGAATTATGAGTGAAGCTTTCCACTGGGGTGATTTTTTACCCCATTTGCGGGCTCATTTCCCGACGCACCAGTTCCACACCGCAGACATTTTAGGCAATGGTCGCCAGTGCAAACACACCACGCCCTTAAGCCTAAATAAAAACGTTCAAGCTTTGCGTGAACAAGCTCCGGCCCCTGGCAAAAAAATTCTTTTGGGATTTTCTTTGGGCGGCATGCTGGCCTTGGAATGGGCCCATCGCCATCCCGACGAAGTCGAAGCCGTGATTTTAATCAACTGCAGTTTGAACAACTCGGCGATTTATAAACGCTTACAACCTCTGTCCTTAAAAAACATTTTTCAGTCTGCCATACAAAAGGACCCGCTTCGTCGTGAGGAAATCATCATTCGTTTGACCACGACCGCCTTGCCCGCAGACCGAGTGCAACAGTTAGCCGCAAGCTGGGGCCCCCGGGTACTGGAGCATCCGGTAAAGCCGATCAATTTTTTATGGCAAATGTTTGTCGCCGCTCAAGTTACACAACGACGAACGCCGCCAGCACCGGTTTTGGTTTTAGCTTCCGAAAAAGACCGCGTCGTGCACCCCGACTGTTCCCATAAGATTGCAAAAAAATGGGACATTCCCGTCATCAAACACCCGGCCGCCGGGCACGATTTGACGCTAGAAGATCCCCACTGGGTCCTTGAACAAGTTCAAAATTTTCTTAAAACTAAATAAACGAATTAAAAGCCCGCGATCCACGCGTCGACGGAAGGCGCAAAACGCCCTATCAAGTCATAAACCCAGGCCGCGGTCACCGCCCCCGCAAACACATCCATAGTCCAATGCGCGCGCAGCAAAAGCACCACCAAAATTTCAAACGCCACCACGAAAGCGGCCAAGGTCATAAAAAGCGGGCCTCCGAGCTGCGCCAACTCCAGCGCCCCCAACACCGCTAAGGCCGTGTGCCCTGAAAAAAATAAATCATTCGACACGCCGTAGGTCACAAAAAGCGAAGGCACCCCGGGGTCTCGCCAAATCATTCCGGGAGGTGTGGGCAGCATCGTGATAGCTTGATTAATTTGCCGCAAAGTAAAAAGCACCAAGAGTGCCAATAAAGGACGGACACTATCCCCCCAAAGAGTCTGCACAATAATAAAAATTCCCAGGGCATCAATGACCAGAGAACTTGCAATCAAAAGCCCATTAGCAACCCGTGGGTTCTTATGCAAATAAGCATTTTGCCGTTCTGTCCACTGCAACACACAGTCGCTGATACGATCTTTAAAAGGGACTTTACGTTGCCCCAAAATTTTTTGCGTCAAAAGCCACAAACCCACACAGGCGACCGTCAAAATAAGTTTAATAGTGAATGCCATTATCCCCCGCTTGAACTCCAAAAAATATCTCAGGCCGCAAGCCTTGGCAAGCAGTGCAAGTTTTAGACAGGTATCGCAAATAATTGTCAGCAATCTCAGAGTGAGACACCACTGCAGCCCGTCTCTGCCCCAGACAGCCCCTAAACTCTATGACCGCTGCTTCCCTGGCATTTTACTTGCCTCTTATCTGTTTGAGGCAATTTTTTGAACTCGCGGAGGACCTATGAAACGCCCGACTAAATACCACCACTTACTGACCATGAGCATTCTTGCCAGCGTGCTGTCATTAAGTGTCGCCTCCCCGGCGCGGGCCATCGAGATGCCATGGAAGTCCTCGGCAAAAACAACATCCACCCAACAATCAGTACAGACCATTATCTTAGCTGTCGACGGCTTTAGCTACTATGCCTTTCAGCAGGCGCAAAAACAGGGGCTCTTTAAAGAGTTCTCGAACGTCGGTGCCCACGTGTCGCCATTTCCGTCAATGACGGACCTCGCTTGGGCTACGGTTACAAACACCGCCGAAGTTTTCGGTGCCTCCGGCCGTATTAAATCAGTAGAGGCCACTTATTTTGACGACTCAACCCAGTCTATTCAAGGCGATCCTCGGGACTATTACCGTCGCTTGGCTTTCCCGAAATACTATATGGGTGCGTTTGATGCTTTTTTTAATCCCTATATTGAAGCTTTGATGTACTTCCCCACTGACGAAGTGCCGAAGCTAGAACTTAAAACAGTCATAGATGACCTGGTCGCGGCAAAACCTAAAAAATTTCTGACCGGATACATCGGCGCCGTGGATTCGATCGCTCATACACAAATAAATCGCCTTTATCCCGTGCTTAAAACATTAGACGCGGAAATAAAACGTCTGGCGAAGGCCTTCAAAGACAAGGGTCAAGATGTCGAGATCATTTTGGTTTCTGACCATGGCAACGTTGGCCGCTTTAGCGAAGGAAAAGCCGAGCAAGAGCTGTTGGGTATTGAAGTCAGTGAGCCCGTCCAACGCGCCGGCCTGAACTTCACGCAACAGTTGCAGAACTCTAAAGACGTGGCAATGCCTCTGATGGCCTTGGGCACATGGGCCCCGGTCTATATGAAGGACCGCAAAAACATGCTGCCGTTGATCCAAGAGCTGCGCAAAGAGTCCTGGTTTGATATGGCAATTTCAGTGAATAAAAACAATTCTGTGGCCACCACGATGACGGTCATCACAAGTGAGGGCGAAGCCAAGGTTCGCTATGATAAAATAAAAGGTCTTTATACCTATACACCGGTTGTCGGCAATCCTTTGCAACTGGCAAAACAATATCAATCCAAAGAAAATAAGGAAAAACTCCTTGATCACAATCAAGCCTTCCAAGCCAGCTTAGGCACCAACTATCCTGACGCTCTTTTCCGTCTGATCGAATCCGCATCAGAAAGAAATTTCGATTTTCCAGACATGATTTTAACTTTGAAAGATGGGTACTTCATTAAAAATTCCCTGGGTGGCATGACTAAGATGTACCGCACCCACGGATCCTTAACCGCCGCTTCGTCTTTTGGGTTGATGGCGTCGAATAAGCGTAAAATTCCCGGGCAAATTCGCTCTAAAGACGTTTTATCAGTCATTGGCATCGAAGCCAAAAATCTGTTCGCTGAAGCGGCCCAGAAACACAATAGCACTGGCAAGGAATCCCTGATTCAGGTCATGACCGAGGCCCGTGACGGCATCAAAACAGACGCCAAAGACTTAAGCCAAAAACGCATCTTCCGCCACATCACAAAATTCGTCGCGGACACGCGCCCGTTTTTCTTGGTTTCAGAAATTAAAACTTTCATGGATGCCTTCCGCTTTGATCCGACACAAACCCAAAATATGTCGGCAATGAATTTTGATATTTCGCGTTTTGACGTCCAATCGATGATTTCCCCCGAAGATGTGGGCGCCATTGCCGACGCCGTACTGACGGCAGGCTCTGCGGAAAACCTGTTGAAAGACGCACGCATCAATAAAATCAAAGAAAAAGTCAGCCTCTTACAGGATCAAAAAACTGCCAGCCTGGACGCACGCGCTATAGATATCCAAAATAGCGACGGTTTGCTTGAAAAATTCAAGAAGTATACTTTAAACGCAAAACGCGCGGTGATGAAAATGCATCAGATGCCCTTTTTGCTAGAGAACTCCATCGTCGTGCAAGAAAAGGCTTACTTACCCGAAACCCGTGATTTGCAATTCGCTCGTCACTGGATCGCAAACAAAGAGCAACTGACAAAATCCTTTGAAGCCTTAACCAAACCCTTCGGCAAAGATCACTTGTCGGCAGCACAAATGTTGTTTAAAGAAGCCATTCTTGAGGCGGACTATGAGGGCCGCATTTACCCCACTCCATTGACAAAAATATATAACAGTCAAAAGCTTGAGAATGTCACAATCGTCTACGTTCCCGGCGTCTATAATGCCATTTTCGATAAAGAAATTTTTAGCTTGGGGCTGAATGCTCTGGCTGACGAAATGGGTTTGCGTGTGATTCAGCCTCCAGTAGAAAGCAGCTGCAGCAGCGAAGTGAATGGCGAAATTATTCTAGATTATTTAGCGCAAGACTTTAAGTCCCGAGTGCAGCGCGGTCACGCCCCCCCGAAGTATTTCTTTATCAGCTACTCCAAAGGAGCCATGGACACTTTGCATGCCTTCTTAAGAAAACCAAGTTTCATTTCAACTTATGTCAAAGGCATGGTGTCCGTGGCGTCGGGGCTGCACGGCTCTACGATCTTGAACACGACGGATGTCCCGTTTCAATTGGTTTCAGCTTTGACGGAAAACAAAATTCCGGACATCTGCAAAGATAAACCAGCCGCGCGCTCTATTACTCCTGCCGGAGCAGCTGCGTTCTGGCGAAAAAATGAAAGATCCCTGATTGGTCTTACCAGATATTTTTCTGTGACGTTTAAGAGCGAACCAGAAAATTCCCACATCTTTATGAAGGCCACAAAAATCATCGGACAATTCGATGAGGAAAATGACGGCGTAGTGACAGTGTCTTCGTCCAAGTTCCCTCCGCGTCTAAAGGCGGTCGACTTAGGCACCATCAACGCTGATCACTTGGCTGGTATCTTGGCCTCGCGCTTTAATCAAAAAGCGTTCATGAAGGGTTTGGTCAATACGGTGTCAGAGCTTAACATTAACGACGATCTCGCCAATTTACAGTGGAATGCCGACGCGATCTTAAGCGTCGCCAACAAACACTTTATTAAAGATCGTAATTACTATCGCATGAAGGCCCCAGGTATCGGAGTACAAATCGGATTAAAACAAGACAAGCTGCAAGACCTCTTTGTATTCGACAACTCGTGGGACTTAAATCGCCAAGTCTTACCGAAAATCAACGACCCCGCCGACAACTATGAAACCAAAGTCACCTTGCCGGCTTCGGCTCTGCGTTTCGACCCTTACGCGTCCCTCGATGTCGCAAAATTAGGTGACGTGATGGCCGGAACAAAAGTCCATCCGGTGACACGGCAAAACTCCAGCAACGGCATCCGGATCATTTATGATCATCAGAATATGGTGCACTTCCGAATGGATCATCAATTCAACTATGAATCCAGATCTCCGGGTGGTTTGGATGACAATGCCGATTTCGGTTACGCCACGGCAGATTTCGCCGGCGAAAAAAATTGGGCCCTGATGAAAAGTGCCAACAACTCAATTCGTATGACAACGATGGCCTACCGCTTTTCACCCGTTGAGTTTTCGAATATGAGTTTGAAGCTAGCAGTCACCAAAGATGTGAGCGGAGCAGACCCGGTAAAAGGAAAAACCGGCAAAGATGACTCTGCCTTCCAAGTATGGTTTACGATCCGCGACGGCTTGGCCAATAGCGATCGAACCACTGTCGATGCCAAAGCGGATCGCATCTTGTTGTTTGGCTATTACTACGGCGGGGCGGTACCGAACGAAACACGCAAGGCCGGCGATATCTTTGAAAACTGGTACTCGAATAAAAACGTCGTCGTCGCCACATTGCCAGAGGCAAAACAGTTGTTGCTGAATAATCCCGATCAGCTCGGCAAAGCACAAATTTACCAACGCAACCTTGCCGAAGACTTAAAAAGAGCTTTCCCAGATAGAAAGGTCGAAGACTTTGAAATCGTGGCAATCACTTTGCAACATGACTCAAATGACACGGCCTCTTCATCGGAAGCCTATTTCAAAGGTTTGGAGTTTTTGGCGGCAAAATAGGACCTTGTTCGGCACACACAGCGAGGAGTTCTTTCTCGCTCCGGGAAGGTCGCTCAAGGCCTGCCCGGCTTTGTACGTTCCACAGCAATTGCAAAAGATGACTAAGCCTTGTTATGCTTTGCGTAGGCCGCTTTTAATTTATCTTCAAAAATTTTCGCAGAAAAAGGTTTCACGATATATTGTGAAACTCCAGCTAAAACGGCCTCTGTGACTTGATCGCGTTCTGACTCTGAGGTCAGCAACACGAAAGGTAAACTCGCAAGCTCGGCCGTGGCGCGCACTTGCTTTAAAAGATCTAAGCCCTTCATTTTGGGCATATTCCAATCAGAAATAACCAACTGAATGTGTGAATCGACGGTATTGTTTTGCAGAAGAATTTTCAGACCTTGTTCCCCGTCTTCTGCCTCTTGGATATTTTTATAGCCCATGGCTTTCAACGTATTTTTAACCAGGTCACGAATGGATGGCATATCGTCGATAACCAAAATGCGGGTCTCTAGTGGAAACATAAATACTCCTGTGCTCCTCTCTATCTTAGGAAAAAGCACAGGAAGCTCAAAGACTCTTTAAAAGCCTAGACTTTGTGCGGGCGCAAGCCACAGAAAATCAGCGCGAGGACCTTCTGTCGCAGAAGGAGCAATCTCGATTCCCAGCTCTTCTTCTGAAAGTCCTGCTGTGTTGATCTGAGAGAAGGTCAAAACCGGAATATGCGGGGCACGGGCGCGAATACGATCCGGCAGGCCACCACCAAACTGCACGTGGAACTCACCCACAACAATAACCAGCACATCTTGCGGATGAGTTGCAAAAAAATCAGCCGTGCGCCACGCCATCGTATCATCCCAGATAGACTGCGCAGCAAAGTAACGTTCCCCGGCTTGCGGGTTTGGTAAATGTGGCATCATCCCTAAGAAACGACGTTTGTAACTGTCACGGCCAAGCGTAAATTGCGGCGGCAACAGCGCTGACTCTTCGGCGGTTAAAGATTCCAAACCCAGTTTCGCCACTTTACCCGTTAGGGCGCGCGGAGCATTGAGCGCCAAAGTCATCGCCCCCTCGCGCAGATCGGCAAAGAGAGCCTGATCACGATAGAAGTCAAAAGAAGGGGTCCCCCAAGCAATCGCCCTTAAAAAATCCACTTCGCTTAAAAGGCCCTGATGGTAAGAGTCCACGAGGCTTTGCTGAGTGTATGTAAAAAATTCCATTCCCACAGAGACCTTCAGCCCCTGTGCACGCAGAGCCTGCATAATTTCGAGCTGCTGCTGTTGATGGGCTTTGAAACCATGGTTTTCGCCAATGACCACCACAGAACCCGGAGTGACTGAACTTAAAGTCTCTGTGAGGGGGACCGGCTGTAAGGATTTTCCGTGCAAAATGCCGGTTGTTTGAGCATGCACACAAGCTGAGAGAAGCACCGATACAAGAAAAAGAGTCGAAGATCTCATGAAATTCCCTTTAAGACGCGAAATTGTCTGTTGAAGTTTCTGATTTCCTTTGATACCTTGACCCCCTTTGAAAAGGTATTGTCATTTTTTCCAATTTACGCATGGCAATATAGTTTGAGCCAACTCAGAAAAACTGAGATGGAAGTAGCGACAATATTTTGAAAAGACTTTGAAGAGACTTTAAGGAGCAGCGCAATGGCAAAAAAATCAGGAAGAATCATCATCACTCTAGAGTGCACAGAAGCTCGTGCTGAAGGAAAACCTGTTTCTCGTTACACAACGAAGAAAAACAAAACTAAGACTCCAGGTCGTCTTGAGAAGAAGAAATACAATCCAAATCTTAAGCGCCACACAGTTCACAGAGAAACTAAGTAATGATTCTTACGGATCAGCAGATTCTCGCATGCATGGAAACAGGCTCTATTAAAGTAGAACCTTTCCGCAGAGAGTGCCTAGGAACGAACTCTTACGATGTTCACTTGGGTAAAACTTTGGCCGTGTATGAAGACGAAGTGCTGGACGCGAAGAAACATAACAAGATCAAATCTTTCGAAATTCCTGAAGAAGGATTTGTTCTGCAGCCCGACACTCTTTATTTGGGCGTGACCGCGGAGTACACAGAGACTTTGCAACACGTCCCATTTTTAGAAGGTAAATCCAGTGTCGGTCGCTTAGGTATCGATATCCACGCAACAGCCGGTAAAGGCGACGTGGGTTTCTGTAACTATTGGACACTTGAGATTTCCGTAAAACAGCCCGTCCGAGTTTACGCTGGCATGCCGATTGGTCAGTTGATATACTTTGAAGTGAAAGGTGACATTTTAACGTCATACAACGTTAAACCGTCCGCGAAGTATAACGACAAGAAACCGTTACCGGTAGAGTCCATGATGTGGAAAAACTCATTCTAAGATCTCTTTTAATTCTAGGTACCTTTGTTTTTGCGGCGTGCGGAAAAGTCACTGAAGAGGACGTTTCCGGTATCGACAGCTTTACGACTGTTTCTGGTGCCTTTTCCCAAAGTGACTCCACAAAAATTGAAGGTTCAGGCACAATTCGTTTTATCCAAGCGCTGAACATCTCCTCCAGTCGCTCCTTTACTTTAAAAGCCTCCCTCGACAGCGCTATTTCGGCCAGTTCAATTTCCGTGATCATGTATTCCCCGAACAGCGCCTTGCCTGAAGCCAATGGCATACGCATCACCTTGACCCGGTCTGGCGCCAGCGTGAATGGGCAAATTGCCTTTAATGGCAATTCGGCCTCAATACCTAGCTCTGCACTGACTTATTATTACCCGGCCTCTTTGGATTTGGTTATCGACGTCCATAACGTGGCTTCAAAAGCCCGAGTGATGATCTGGAGACGTAATATGGTTCAATATGGAGCCGCCACTGCCGACATCGATACCGACGGCAACATGAGCTCGCTGCCCTCGCAGAATGGAACCGGCAATTATGTGGGACTGATCCTGCAAAATGCTACGGTGCTTGCAGCCAAGGTGGATAACCCGAAGGTGTTAGATTAGGGTTAGGCTGCTTGGCTTTCTCTATTGCGGCGGTTTTTGCAACCGCATCTGCGATAAAACCTAAAATTAACGACAACTGTATGCGATCAGCCCGCACATCCCACGGAATCACTTTGTTGCGCCAACTTAGAAATCTGGCCTTTTCCCAAATGGTTTCTGGCGGCTTCCCATAGCGCAAAATAAACGTAAATAACGCCCAAAGGTCTTCTTCCTTTAAAGTCCCATCTTTCAACTGATCCGCGGCAAGCTCTCGCAAGACGCCTCTGAACACTGGGAAGGCACCTTCTGCATCACTTACCGAAATGATTCCGTCCCTATTACGATCAAAACGCAAAAAGACCATTTCAATATATTGCATCACGTGGGGCGCCAAAGAAATATCCTCCAGGCGCACCAGCTGTTGGTTGTTCGGGATATAACCTGCCGATTTAAAGACGTTCTCCATATAAATGGCCCACTGATCTTTGGAAACCTTCTTCATGAAGTCCAAGTATTCTGGAGTTGCTGTCATAATTGTTGGCATCGTCTGCCGATAAGAATCTCGTGCACAACCAATTGTCACCGTCGTTTTTGCGTCAACGGGGGCTTTCGTGCATTTGGCCACCAGGTCGATTTTCAACAAGGAGTTTAATTTGAATCCAGAAAAAATCATCCCCACCAGATCAGAAATTTCTGTATACGAGGCCAAGGTATTTCCATCTGCATGCGGAGCAAACATATTGGCTTCACGGAAGCGCGCTGAAGCAAAGCCCGTGTTGGACTCCTCAATCAACTTTAGTTCAACCAAAATGGGCTTCAACGTCACAAAGGCCGTTTCTACTTCACTGAGTATGGCACCACTGTAGGAAATAATCCGTGAATTCTCGTTTACGAAAGAGCGTAAAAGAATGCGAGTCAATCCGCGATTGATATTTTGTTGACGCAGGCTTTTGCGTGTATAGGGGAACTCAAATTTTGAAATTATCAAACGACCTTCTTGATCGACGGTCATTGGCACGGGACTATTCACCGACAACAACAGTTCGCTAAGACCTTTTATCAAGTATGCCGTCGCAGCTTCGTCTTTTAACGCTTTCTGCAAAACGGTGATCAGCTCTTTAGCTTTTAAACCCTCTTCCGCGTGCCAGTTTTCAGACAAACCCAAAATAAACAGCTCAGTATCCAACCACACTTGAGCTTCCTCCCGCACGACCTCAAGAGAAGACACCGTCAGGGCGTTGGGTTTGTAACCGCCTATACGCTGTTCCGGCGTTACCAAAATATTATTTAAGGCCACACCGACAACTTGATCCACAGCTTGGTTCGTCAGTTTCGGTACGAGGTCGACAGCCATCAGTTTCGCATAAAGGTTATTGATCTGCGCCCGATTAATTTCTGGTCCATCCACCTTTGTATTTAGTAAGTCACGCAGAATGTTCAGGGACTGATTCACCAGGACTGAAAAATAACTAAGTGTGAGTGGTCTTTCGAAGGACTGATCCTTTAAAAAATAATCATAGTACAAATAATCCGAATAAAAGCGCGCGGCAAACCCCAGTAACACGCTCCATTCAGATTTGCGCAACGACGAGTCGTTACTTGCAAAAACTAGATTTTTCGCGGTCACAGCCAAGTCCATATACTTTTCTATGGTCGCCGCAAAGCTGCTGCCCCCAGGGGGATAAAGCCTTTCGATTTCGGCAAATAACTTTTCCAGATCTTTTAAGTCATAGGCTCCTTCAAACAACACACCCGCTTCTCGCACTGTCGACTCCAGCACGAATTGCGATTCCATGAAGAGCTTTTGTGACTCTTGACTGTCGTAAAAACTTGGATCCCATTCGCCACCGTAAATTGAGTAATACGGCATAAAGCGCTCTACTAGAATTTTGATGCGACTGACCTTTAAGCGAGCCGTCCCAAAATCAGCGGACGTGAAAGATTCCACACTGCCACCGAAAAAGAGCTGTTTGATCTTCATGAACTCTAAGACCAAAGCATCTGAAACTTTAAGATCCGGGAATACGACCTGCAGCGTGCTTAACAATTCAAAGACTTCTGATCTAGAAACAACACCCTCTGGTTTTTCTGCGACCAAGTCTTGAAACACCGACAGGACATCTTCGACGGTTCTTGCTAAATAAGAAAGGCGATAGCCCGAACCCGTCTCAGGCACTGACTGAATAAAATAAAAATAACGTAAGTACTGGACATAACCACGGGCCCCTAAATTCAAGAAGCGGCGCCATTCAGAGGTCGTGATCAGATCTTCATCCCCACCGGCCAAAGCCTTTTTTACTTTCTTAATCACCGGCATGTACTTTTCAATCGAGCTCGGGAACTCCCAGCCCTCGTCAAAAAAACTGCTTAATTCTGCCGTGAACGCGGCGAAGTCAGAAAGTTTGTAAGCGATGCCATTGGCTTCGATAGAGGCTGCCAGGTGGCGTGCGCCGTTTTGGAGCTCCTGATTGGCTTCCTCGAAATAGCGAATATCACTTTCAATATTTTTATTTCCAGATGGCGTCCAGTTTAAGGAAATCACTTTCATGTACGGGTTTAGCCCCACTGTGATTTGTCGCAGATTTTTAAAAAGCACGATCAACTTATCGATCTCAGCCCGCGTGATGTACTCTTGTCCGCCGCCAATAAAGATCTGCTTGATCTTCATGAACTCTGCCTGCAACGCCGGCGAAATTTTAAGCTTTTCTTTTTGGTCTTTCGAGTTATTTAAGAAATTCGTTTCCAAAAAGGTGGCCAACTCTTGCACCGTATAGCGATCGGCTGTGCGGCCGCGCACATAGCGTTTGAATTTTTCAACGACGCTGGAAACGCAATCCCAGCTGTTTTCAAGCTCTTGGGCCTTTGCCGTCCCTTCAAGAAAAGCTTTCACCACGGGTTTAGCTTCACTTAAACACTGCGTGCCCGCGAATTCTTGACTGGCGGCCGGAGGTGGTTCTTCACCAACTTTAGAATCACAACCCGTGAGGGTGATCGCAATTGCTAACACCATGGCCGTGAGTTTGTTGAAAGACGCCTTAGAAAACATAAGTCATGCCCCCATAGACTCTGTCATTAGCACGGTATTGATTGAGAAAGCCTGAGGTGTTGAACTCTTCGTCCTGCACTCCCAGAATGTCTCCGCCCATGACAACAGCCCATTTTTTGCTCGGGTAATAAAGAAACTCTGTATTTAACAAAGATCCTCGTTGATCGTAGTCGTATAAATATTTAAAGCGCGTTACGAAGGGACGTCCCCAGAAGCTCGCCAACTGCCCTTCAACCCGAAACGACAGCGCATTGGTGAACTTTAAGCGTTGATCAAAAAGTGTGAAGTCATCGTCTTGTCCAGAAGACAGAATATCAACGATGCCTCCGCCCTCGACTTTGAGGTACTCTAACTGAATAGCCAAAGTTTTTGTTAAGAAATTGGACAAAGAAAAATCCACTGCGGCTGAATAAGACTTAATGGGTTTTAGTTTTTGAATTGACCAATCAACATCCGGAGTTTTTTCAAGAGGATGATCTTCCAAATATGACAACACTGTTTTCACACTGTTGTTAAAGAATGTATAACCTAAATCAGCAGAGTAAACACTGTGGTAACCGACTTCTGGAGACACCGTCACGTCCACTTTATCCGAGGACACATCTTTAAAGTTCTTACGCTTTAAAATCAATTCATTGACTGGCAAATAGCCGCCGCTGACACGCATCCATGCGCCGCTGCTTTCTTGCCCTAGACGAGCTGTTAAACCGGCGCCACCATTTCCGATAAGCTTTGCCGTGTCTGGAATGTCCAAGTCATAACCAATAGTGTTGATACGGCTGTTGAAATCGTAATCTCTGGAAGGGGCACGGTACCAACGGCTGTCGGCCACCAAACCGCCGCCTTCTTCGCGGATGTCGGGTCCCATACTGGGAATAAATAACGGTGTCGCAAAGGCTAAGACTTCCCAACTTTTCGCCGTGTAGTTAACAAACAAGCCAGTGAGCCCCTGCTCTTCAGGGCGAAGGGTGTCGATCGCAAATTTAGGCTGCCACATACCAAGGTGCCAGCGGCGATCCAAATCACTCCAGTCTTCTTTTTTACGACCTAGAGAAATTTTTAACGGCGTTTTTCCGTGGGTCGCTGTATAGGCTTCATGCACGACAAAGTGCGATTGCCCGCGTGAGAAGAAAGTACCGCCAGAAACGTCGCCCACAAAATCCACCCAAGAGGTTTCCTTCAAGGCCGACAAACGTGCTGACAACAACTGACTAAAAGATAATTGGGGGGATTCCGGGATACTAGTGAAATACTGCATGCCTTCCATACGGATTTGGCCATAGACCTGCGCCGGCTTAGAACGTTCTGGTTCTTCCAGCGACATCACTCCTTGCGCTGGGTTGCCCCCGAGCTTCAAAGATTGAGATTGTGCATGTGCGACCACAGAAACGCATAAAAGCGCCGCCGCGATACAGGTCCTTATTACCACAGATTCCTCTAGCTAAAAGTCCAGCTTACAGAGAATAAGAAAAGGCCTCGCGAGTCAACGGAACCACGCGTCGAGCGGCTTCATCTCAAATATACGTGCCCTGAGGGTAAAAAAACGTCACCTAGATTGAATTTATTACCGCGCAAATATGCCCATAAAATCTTGATTTTAGAGCAATTGTTCTATGAGCCATTGAGGATCATCCAAGGGCACATCGTGGCCAGCCCAAGAATGCATGACTGCGGTGGTCCCCCAGCGTTCTGCGATCTTTAAAGAACAAGTGGGCGACACCAAGCGATCTCCGTAAGAACCAATGACCTTAATGTTACCCGGAGCTTGTTCTGGAAAACGATAACGAGAGGCCGCCAGCAGCTGGCGAGCGACGTTGGCAAGTTTTACGGGATGATCTTTCGAAAATTGAATCATCTGTGCCATTTCCGCAGAGCGACGTTCATGATCATTCACGATCATATTCAAAATAGTGCGCTCCCATTCCGCATCATCACGTTTAGAAGTAACCATGCGTAAAACTTTGCCATAATTATCTGCCAACAATCGTTCGTGGAAAGAGGACGTCGAAGCCGAACTTGTACAGACCACAAAAGCTTTTTCCACTTCGTGCGGGAACTGACGCATCCATTCGACGGTGATCATGCCACCTAAAGAGACCGCAAAAAGATGAAAGTTTTTTCTGTTGCGCACAAACTCACTGCGTTCGCGCATGTCCTTCACATATTCAGGAATCGACGTCGGACTTTTTTCATGACAGCGCAAACCGTTGCCAGGAATGTCGATCAACTCGAAGTTGTCATTGGGAAAACGACTTTTTAACGTTGTAACGAACGATCCCCAGTGCCCGACTCCACGAGCTAAGCCGCGCAGTAAAATCCAATTCTTAGGTGTCGCCATACCAAAGTTCCTTTGCACTGTGACTAAAATCTTTCAATTGTGAATCGCTTAAATGCGCCCAAGATTTTTGTGAAGCTACGGCGCGAATTAAAAATTCCATCAACGTGTTATGGCGCCGTAAGGTGCGACGCTGACGATGACCTTTGATTGGATTAAACGGCCCTTCAGCACTGAAAATTTGCCAAGGATTCTTCTTAACCCACAACCACGAGCCCATTTCAAGGCACAAGGGTAAGTAAGCCGCCTGTGGCGCTTTGGCGCGTTGATTGTCGTACAAGTAATCCCACAAATCCCCGTGGGTTGTGTAGCTCTGCGCCTGGGGTTCAAAGCGATAAAAATGATGAGGATAGGTGCGATCCAAAAGTTCTTTCAAAGAATATGCTAAAGGCAAATCAGGAAATGGTTTGACGGTTTTTGCATAGGGAAACCAAATGCGATCCTGAAAGCCAAAGCCCGAATGCACATCCACGGTGATCGCTAAAGAGCTCTGTGCGATTTCTTTTTCCACGGCAGAAACCAAAGCTTGCGCTTCGACTTCCATAGGGGCGCCCTCAATCCCGCGATACCAAGGAATCCGTGGCGACCAGCGCTGCCCTCCGACAGCAAATGCGGGACTATCCCCTTCGACGGGCGCATTGCGCATCAAATCCACGCCACGCGGATTGCTGCGTGTTTTTTTGATGATGCCAATGGGGTTCACGGTCGGAATAAAAAAAATGCGCACGTTCTGTAACGTTTTTTGCAAAGTCTCATCCCACGTGACCAACTCGGCCAGGGAATTCATCAAAGCCACGCACACTTGCGCACCGATGCGCTCCAGACCGTGCACGCCTCCGGTGAAACCCAGCACGGGAGCTTTTGGATCCTCGCTGCCGAAAGAAATTTTATAAATCGGCACACGCAAAGAACCGGCTTCGCTGTAGGCCAACACTTCCGAACGAACAGAAGTCGTGGTCCCTACGGACTGGCGGATTCTTTTTTCTATTTGTTGAATTTCAGGTAAAAAGCTCATCGTCCTATTGTTGGCGAAATACCTTCCAGGTCCAACGAATAACGCTCGCTGCCATTAAGAGCAGCGTTGCGCCCCCAAAATATCGGCGGTAACCTTGGGTCCTATTTAGAGGAGATATCGCGATGATGAGCCTAGAAACACTCTTAGAAAATATGTGGGTTGATTACTGCAAACTCAATCCTGACGCAAAAAAAATCTATGACCTTTTCACCGCTCAAGGCGAAACTGTCTTGAACGATCATATTGCCCTTCGCACTTTCAATCACCCGCGCTTAGGCATTGAATCCCTGGCTCAGCATTTTAAAAAATGGGGCTACGTTGAAAAAGGTGATTACCACTTTATAGAGAAAAAGCTCTATGCGAAACACTACGAGCATCCCAACGAAAAAATGCCGAAAATTTTTATCAGTGAATTAGAGCTTGAAAAAGTCTCTCCGTTCATTCGCGACACCGTTAACAAACTGGTTGAACAAGTTCCCGATGCGATCATCGCCAAAGAAGACTTCGCCATGGCAGGACGCCCTTGGAAAATGACCTATGAGTTGTATGCTCAGTTAGCCAAAGAAAGTGAATATGCTTCTTGGGTTGCAGCCTACGGTTTCCGTCCGAACCACTTCACTGTGTACATCAACAACTTGGAAAAGTTCAGCGACATTAAAGTTCTGAATGACTTCGTCAAGGGCAAAGGTTTTGTCTTGAATGCCTCTGGGGGCGAGATTAAAGGTACAACAGCGGACTATCTTGAGCAAAGCTCGACGATGGCGTCTGAAATACCAGTGAAATTTGATGACGGCACCCACAGCATCCCGGGCTGCTATTATGAGTTTGCTAAGCGCTATCCTTTAGCGGACGGAAAACTTTATCAGGGTTTTGTTGCCAAATCGGCTGACAAGATTTTTGAAAGTACTAACAGAATTCAAAAGTAATTTCTATATAGCAGGCAACGGCGCCACCGCCCTTGCTCGCAAACCTTTTCCAAGGGGTGGCGTTAGTTATGCCACCTTATTCAGGATATGGTGAAGTGTTTCTGGATCCGAGCCTTGCTGGGCCCACGTTTTATGAGTCTGCAGGAATTCTTTGACCAATTGGGAATCAAACTGAGTCCCCGCACAGCGATTCAGCTCTTTATAAATAACATCATCTGATAAACCCTGGCGGTAAGCCCGTGTTTCAGACATGGCATCATAGGTATCAACAACTAAAATCAAGCGCGCAATCAAGGGCACTTCATCGCCGCGTTTTTTGTCTGGATATCCCGTGCCATCAATACGTTCATGGTGTCCACGCACGCCGGGCAAAAGATCTGCAAAGAATTTATGATGAGCAAAAGGTGTGATGATGGATTCGCTTAACATGGAATGCCCTTGCATTAAGGCGTACTCTTCCGCATCCAACTTGCCTGGTTTAGCGATGATGGATTGCGGGATGCCGATTTTTCCGATGTCATGAAAAAGTCCTGCGAACTCGGCGACCTTTTGTTCGTATTCGCCGAGACCAATATCACGGGCAAGTTTGCGCGACATTTCGCCCACACGACAGCAATGAGCATATGTCACGGGGTCGACCAATTTCAAAGATTGCATCAATGACTGCGCGGCCTCATAGGTCCATGCAGGTATGTCTCCCCACTTTGCTGACATAGGTCTCCCTTCCCCCAATTCATTTTTCGGCCAGACGGGACGATAACTTAAGCTTTCCCTGCTTCATTCTGAAACAACTTAGCGTTGACAGGCCTAGACCCGATTGCAAGAATGAACTCATCGACTTTAGGTTAGCTTTAAGGAGACCCAGCAATGAAAAAATGGCTTCTGACACTTTCACTTCTTACCTTTGCAAGCTTCGCGTTCGCACAAAAAATCAAAGTAAAAAGAGTCAAAGGCAATCAAGCCGTTGTCGAGTTTTCTGGTGGGACCCTGGAAAATGGCCAAGTGTATGAATTAGCCGGAGACGACTTTGTCGGCACAGATTCAAGCACCCCTTCTTCACGCAACAACCTCCTGGGCTTGCGCTTTTCATTTATCAATACCAAGTCAGACGCGGCAAATTCGCAAAACGAAACGGACATGCGCTTAGATGCGCAATACGGTTGGAATTTTGGCACTTTTGAAATAGGACCTGTTGTGACCTATAACTCAGATCAATCCGGAAATGTCACAACGACATCCCTGGTGTTTGGGGGCTTTGCCGACTACAATCTGATTCCCAACATGCCTGGAGAAGTTTTTGTTTATGGCTTGGGTGCACAGGGTGGCTTTGGTCAAAGCGATTCCGGCACTGGTCAAAAAAGAGACGTCATGCTTATTCTTGCTGGGCCCTTTGCAAAGTGGTTTCCCACAGGGCAAAATTTTGGTCTGCGTTTAGACCTTAGCTATATGTATTTAAAGTCGTCTGGCGGCACGACCGACACCACCCTTACAGGCCTGGCGTTCGGCGCTGAAGTGGTCACGTACTTTTAAAAAATAATACGGAAGAAGTCTTTCTCAGAATGGAACAGTCCAAAAGGCTTCTCTGAATTTTTTTAAATTATCAGTTAACCTTAAAGAATGAATAATCTTTCACGTCGGTTTCTATTTATTCTTTGCACTACAGCTTTACTTATTTCTTACCAAAATTTTTCCTATCAAGAAAACCCCGAACAATGGCAAGTGGTCGATCCCGCGCTGTTAAATCAACCGCAACAAAGTTCTGATTTTGCGATTCCACAAAACGGACACGACCTGGCCTCGGTGGCTTCCGATTGGTCCGGGAGACAGAAAGATTTAATTTTGCAGGGGCGCGATCAAGTGATCCTAGATAGTTGGAACGAAAAACTGCAGAGTTTTTTAAGCACCAATGAAGACCCTGAAAGCAATGAACAAGAAAGTGCAGATCTCGCAGAGAATCCGCCCTCTAAAGGAAGCTCCAGACAACCAGCCAGCATAAAATTCACCCAAGTGAACCGTGTCGAATATCGCGTCGACGAATCATCCTCTGCGACATGTTCTTTCGACGGCCAAGGCGCTGACTTCGTATTCAGCAAAAACTTAGGCCCCTCAAAGCTTGAACTGCGCCATCAATCCGCGCAAGGCAGCACCAGCCTCAGTTTCAACCTTCCGTTCTAATTCACACAATGGTAAATTCGCAACAAGGCGACTAGGACTGGTGCGCAAGAAACACAAAAGCAATTTACCTTTTTCTATCTAGGTTTTTGACTTCGACAGCGATTCTTGGACTTTGCTCAGTCAACGGAAGATCCACGAAAGTAACTTCTGCCGATGCAAAACTGCCAGCCATATAGCTCATCAGATTTTCATCAGAGTTGTTCAGAGATAGGCGCAAAACCTTTTTGTCACAAATAAAAGACACCACTTGCTCTTCATCAGAAAAATGTCCAAAACATTTTTCTTGGAAAGAACCGCCTTGATAGTTGAAAAAATTCACTTCAGCGATCAAAGTACCAATAACATTGTCTTTGGGCGTTGCCGCGCGAATCGTCACAACACCCTGTACAGAATCATCTTGTTGAGTCAGGACCAACAGGCGTCCATAGAGATCTGCTGATGCGTCGTCAAAAAGACACCCCTTGCCACAAGTCACCGCGGACCGCCCGTACGCAAAAAAAAACCCACACTTACTAAGTGTGGGTTCTATCATGCACGTCAGATTAAAAAATCTGCGAACGATGCAACTACCAGTTGAAGTTGCTTTCGTCGTAACCCCAGCTAGCTAGAGCTTTCTTGTACATACCTTTCATGAATTTTTGCGCTTGGTGAGGTTTCAAACCTAGCTCAGAAGCAGATCTGTTTGTAAGATCTTGCATCGCTGCTTTATCACCCATCGCCATATCTTTTACAGCAGCCAAAGCGTCAGAGAACTGAACACCGAATACAGCTTTAAAGCGTTTATCCATGTCTTTTTCAGAAGTCGTACCACGTTCTGCTGCAGCAACCGCCCAAGAGTTCAATGCAGAAGCGACAGCCACTGCTTTGTCTTGCTGGAAGCCGTATTCTTTCATCAATTTTTCTGAAGCCAATTTCACTAGCGCTTTATTTGAATCAGAATTCAAAGCAGCAAAATTTGTGTCAGATGCTTCAGACGAAGTTTTATCGTTCACCGCTTGACCGTAGTTAGAGTTGCCACGGTTTGCACTGTAAAGTACGCCGTTTTTACCTAACCAGTATGTTCCGCCAGAAACGTTTTCCCAAAAGAAACCTGTTGTGCCAACGCCGATAGAGTTACCACCAACATAGCCAGCAAATTCAGAAACATCTGCATAGTATTTGAAACGACCTAAATCGTCATATACGGCGCCACGGCCTGAGTAATCAAACTTAACATACCAAAGATCATCTGAACCATAACCATAGTCATTGTAATGTGGGTCTTCAGAAACCGTAATACGAGTTCCATCCGCACGCAAGAATGTGCAACCAGGAGTCGCTTCCTGAGTTGTGCAAACGTCACCATAAACAGTTTCATACGGGTAATAAAGAACTCCGCCACCACCGCCAGCAGGGCCAGATCCGCCACCACCGCAAGCTACGAAACCCGTAACCAGAGCAGCTCCTAGAACTAAACGTAATACATTTTTCATCGTGGTTCCTCCTTATAGGAATCTTGTTTAAAACAGCTTTTAATTTAATAAGTCAAATGAACTCTCAGTAACTTATCTCCGCAATAGTAATCAAATGAGTGCGCGCCCTTAGAGCCATCAAACACCGGTGTCTCCATAGAACGACAACCAGAGGATTTAAATCTCAAACGAGCTGGTGACACCAATTCGATCGCGGAACCATCCCTTGCAAAAAGTGGTACCAACATTTTGACACCACGACTGAGCCCCGCACTTTCCATCGTAAACATCGCCGGCAACTTCGATGCCGCGTCGCGAACATCCTGAATTGTCAGAGGAATATACAAAGACACCAATAAATTATCCGGGAAGAAACTGTAGCGCTCTAAGCTGCGACTCAAAATTTGCCCGGAAATCAGATCGTGAAATTGAATTTCTGAGTTGGTTAAAATGACGGCCCCCTTACGCTGCGCTCCAGCAAAAACCGCTCGAACACGCAAGGCAGAGTCAAACTGGGACCGCTCTGCACTGAGCTGCCTGTCTAAAATTTCTAAATTTTTATTATCAAACAAGGTGACTCGCTGCTGCCGACTCAACCCCTCACCAAACCAGAAGCTGCCAGCAAATTCGTCTTTGCCGTAATCCAAGTTCATGATGCGATCAACTCGAGTGTCCAAGATATTGCGATAGACCTTGGCATCATGGAAAAGATCCAACTCCATAAAGTTTTGCACTTGGCCGCCACTGACTTCTGCCACGGCGAAGTCATACAAATACGAAGGCTTGGCTTCGCTACCTTGATTGCGCGCCAAAAGAATCGAGATGCGTCCAGCTTCCACCTGCTCTTGGCGAGGCTGAATGATATCGACGATCTTATAACCTTGATGGCTTTCTAGGGCTTTAAGTTCATTTTTTTCATTTAAGAAATAAAAACGCAGCTGCTGTTTTTCAATGTCCTCTGGATTTTCCCAACGATCTTTCAAGGAACGCTTCCGTGCGGGATCCTTGCCTCCACCGATCCAGGCAGGGCGTTTTGTGCTGCCGACTTTTTGCCAATAGATTTGTGAGGCATCCAGTGGCATTGCCGCAAGTTCTCCATTGTACCGGAAACTTTCAACAAGCTTCATGGAACTGTCGAAAACATAAAAGTTTGTGGGCGAGCCCTTGGCATTTTCATCGTCTTGGGTGTTTTCTAAAACGCCTAAGACATACTCACTGCGCCCGTCCCCATTCAAATCAATGCGCGCCGTGATCTTATCAATAAAGTTTTCGCTGTTGCCTTCAATGCGGATTTTTGTTCCACCCAAGGCCTCATAGCTTCGTCCTTGGTTGGCGATCACCCACAACTGCCAGGTATTTTTTTGATCCAGGTACGCTAAATAGTCTCGCTTATCTGGATCGGCGTCTAAGTTTTGGTCCACAGGAATAAAAGACACTCTGCCTTTAGGCATACCGACAATGGGGAATTGTGTGACGTCGCTCCCCCGCATTGATTCGTTCACTTCCACCGTGATTTCTGACTCAATAACGTAACGGCGTGGGACGGCGTCACCAACGGCCACATCCACAGTCAAATCCAGCTCGCTGGGGACGCGGGAATTTGCTGGATCAGCAGCATCATTTAAAGCCAGTGCCACCACGTATTTTCGTACTTCACCGGTTTTCCAAATTCCTGGATAAGGGGCAACCTCTTTGATCGCGGTGATCCACGGTCGCACAGCTTCCGCGTGAGGTTTAAGAAACTGGGGATTCATTTTTACTTTGCCAATGGCGACGTCTTGCCACTTGTTCACGAAAGAAATTTCGAAAAACAGATCCTTGCTTTGACGATCCCAGGGAATTTCAATTTTTTCTTTATTGGCAATCACGATCAAAGGTTGCGCCTGTACGGATAAAGCTTTGCGCACATCTAAATTTCCACCGACTGAATATTTCTTATAAACTTCTTTTTCTGCACCCAGGGCGGCCCCTGCTTGGTGGGATCCCCCTGCCAACAAAGACAGATTCGACCTTAATGGACGAGAACCTAGAACTAAACGTGCATAGACTTCAGAGGCAGGAACACCACGCGCTAGCATTTCTGCAACGGCCGCGGTCACAAACGGAGCGGCCTGAGAAGTGCCAGATAAGTATTCATAACCTAAGGTCGAACGAAAGCGCACTGGGCGTTTTGAAAGAGGATATGTGCTTAAAATATTTAAGCCCGGGGCCACTAGATCCACACCACTGCCGAAATTAGAAAAGTGAGTTATAGCGCCATCGGGGCCAGACGCCCCAACACAGATCACGTTTGCATAGGCACAAGGTCTTAACAGCGCCTTGGTTGAATCATTTCCTGCCGCGGCAACAATGATCACACCGCGTGCTTGCGCTTCCGCAATCACTTTGCGCATAAATTCAGAATCTGAAGTTTGGGGCCAGCCCATTGAAAAATTAATCACTTGAGCGCCTGAGCGCATCGCATAGATCACGCCTCGAGCGACCACATCGCCTAAGCTGCGTTTGATTGTTTCGCGTCCTTCTTCAGACGCTGAATCGTAAATAGATAAGGGCTTGATCGGCTCGTTGGGTTGTACACCGATCACTTGCACCGGCAGAATTTCAACGTTTTCACTTAAACCCTGAATACCGATATTATTGCCGACTTCGGCTGCGATAATGCCCGCAACATGACTGCCATGACCTTGTTCGTCATCAAAGTCTGGACGGCCCATAATGCCGTTAACGGAAGGTCCGAGCAAACTCCACCCCTGACAATCCAAGGGATAGCCATTTTTGTCTTGATCCACTTCAGGATTCTTTAAATCCATCCATTTAGCTTCACACACTTTGCGTTCATTGCTTTCTAAGCACGCTTTAAATTTATCTAATGCGCGGCACTCGGACTCATTGCGATGAATGACGCTCTTTAGGTCCGGATGATTTTTATAAATCCCTGTATCTAGGACGGCCACCACAACTTTTTTTGCAGCCTTTTGCCGCTCTGGCAGACCCACGTCCTCTTGGGCTCGGGCGGGCACTTTATAAGTTTGCATCGGATCTAAATCCACCATTTGTGGCAGACCTTGATTTGTTAAGCCCCATTGGTATTGATAAAAAGGATCTGCAGCCCATGCCACGGATGACAGAGCCGAAAGAGTCGACAGAACTAAGGCACAGGTAAAGTGTCTCATCGGAAGCTCCCTTGAGAACGATCCAGTTCGATAGGTGAAATCCGGGTTTTATTGGCAAACATCGCAATCAAACCACTGGCGTAATCCATATTCTTTTTAGGATCGCCTAAAGTGTTTGAGAAATATTCTAAGTCGCCATCCTCGTCACCCGCTCTGAAGCCGTTGATGCGCACGAAGAAGACATAGTTTTCTTCGCCGAGGATTTGTAACAGCATTGGCAATGGAATTTGTTTTTCTAACACAAAAACCACTTCCGTCATCCATCGTGTTTGGGCACGTTTATCTTGCGGATAAGAGGCTGAAAGATTTAAAAGCTTTTCCATCCAAGGAACCATGCATTCGTAATTGGTGCCGTTAACCCATGCCGAAGTCATATTGACGTTGTCCCGACCATTGTGCAAACGTGCCTGATAGTCTTCACACATGCGGCGATAGATAAATTTACCTTGAGTTAAATCTCCATTACCCAAAATGCTTAAAACTTGCTGAAACATCTCTTTGTCATTGGCGCGGGCTTTTTTACCGATTTTTTCGCTGATCTTTTGAAACAGACCGCTAATAAATCCAGCTCGCGAAACTGATTTTCCGGTAGCTGCCGGTTGCAAGATCAAATCACGGATTTTTTCTAAGCCCCCTGGTAAAATCGAAAGATTTGCGGTCACACGATAAAAGTCGATCGCTGTGACATTGGCAAAAGCTTCTGGCTCGATCAGGCGATAGTTCATCAAGGGCGCACCCTTAAGATCCTTTTGCACTTCATCTAAAAGCTGGAAGAATTTTTTGCGCTCCAAATGCCAGCCGCCCCAGACGTGCTGAACCACAGCCACCGAAGGGTACTGGGTGCCATTCACGGTCAAATCAGCTTCTGTACTAACGGTGCGCCAAAAGGCTCTCCCGTAAGGAGTGTTCGCGGGATTGGGGTCCTCGTTGCGAGCCAAGTCAATTTTGCTTTTTGACGAAACTTTATTCAGAATTCCTTCAATCCAGTCTGTTGCAAAACCTAAAAGATCGCGCCCTTCCAGTTCGCCTTTTTTATTGGCAAACAAGGTGACCTCTTCGTCTTTGGGATTAAGATCCGGAGCTTCAGGATTGTTTGGATAACGAATTTTTAGCAAATGGTCTTCGCTGAAAGAGTTCACGCGCATTGCTAAAAACTTTGTGCGCAGCTCTTTGGTTTTTAAATTGTGGTCGATCTCAAACTTTTTATAGGCAAACTTCGCGTATAAAAGCTCAGGATCGTTGCTCTTAAAAAGAGAACGCAAAACCGGTCTTAAATTGTCACGGGTTTGCACAAAATCTTTTACAAATTTTTGCTCAACTCGTCCCGTATCGATCAACTCTGCATATTCTGGGTTGTAATCAATAATGAAAGCATCGGTTTTAAGTTCTGTCGTGGTTGTGCTAGAGCGAACTCTTAACAAATTAATAAAGTAATTAAGATCCAGCGAAGTCCCAAGCGTTTTCCCGTTTTGGGCTCGCACATAGACTTGTACGCCCTCTTTGGTGCGCATAAAACTTGTCTGACGTAAAATAACTTTGGAAGCATCTGCCCCTAAAGACACCGACGACATAAAGTTTAAAGGCGCAATCCCCATCAGCACATCTAACGACGAAGCCAATTGTCCGTAGGTCGCTAAAACCACAGAATCTGTGATGGTGAAGACTTCCCCTTCGCGCAGTTCTGCTAAGAAAGTATCCAGCGGTTGACGGCCTGGTTTGCCATCTTGCCCTTTTGCAGGTTCTTTGCTGTCTAAGATTTCTGCGACATTGCTCATGTATTTAGGAATGACTAAATCTTGCCAATTAACGTTGCTGCCCTCTTGTATTGAAAGCAAAGGACGAACGTGGGTGTAATCTCGTGTGACTAAAACGCTAGAGCCCACCAAAGGAGTGACCTTATTGACTCCGTCCAGAGTCATAAAATAACCCAGATTGGCGCCGACACTCATGTTGTCGACCAACTGAATAGCCGCGGAACTGCCAAAGTAAGTGCCCGTGCTGATGTGACGTGTGCCTGCAACGGTAAAACCGCCCACCGGACCGCCCCAAGCTTCGACTTTTTGATAAAGAGGCTCGTTGGGTTTTTCTCTGATATGTTGAGCCACGCGGTTTTGAATTTCTTGACCCCGTTTTTGATAAAGGTCACTGACCTTTAAAAGATCCAACTTAGTATTTAAGTGATTCAATAGCGTGCCGATCGCCATGGATTTACCACGGATACTCAGATAGCGCTCCAAATCACCGTCTTGGAATGGCGACTGACGGTCCCCATGAGCGAAACGCTGCGGGTACCCTGGGACAAATTCTTTCATCACTTTGCCATTTTTAACTAAACCATCGCGAGTCGAAATATCCAATGACGGCAAGGGCAAAGAATTTCGTCCGCGCACATTGAAAAGCTCAAAAGAATTGTTCACGCGATACAGAAGCTTCGCCAACACCAACTCTTCTAATTCTGCTGGGAAGGCCCCGGCTTTGACGATCTCTTGAAAGTCCTGATAACGAAGCTCTGCCAGACGCAATGTCAACCACCGCGCGTCTTCGTAAGTGCAGGCCGCAAAAGAATCTGCTGCCGGATGATTTAAAACGACATTGCCAGAAAGGACGGATCCAAATTTAGGCGAAAAACGATTGATACTTTCAGGCACATCCACCAAGGCAAATGGCAGAATCAATGCGCGATAAGCCCGGTACCGAGAAAATCTTTGAACTATAGGCAACTGCGCCGGATGATTTGGATCTGGAGCATAACCCCACTGAATATCAAAGTACTCGGCCATTGCGGGCTCTAAAACAGCATCAGAAAAAACCAAAGAGTTACTTTGCTTATTATCTTCTGTCACCCATCCCCGACTTTGGAAGTCAGAGATCATCGATTCTTGGGCATTCTTTAAGAACGCCTGTTTTTCTTCGTCTGTTTTAAAGAACACCCGTAAGTTGCGGTAGTGTTTAGGTGATGGCACGTAATAACCCAGTTTTCTTAAAAGGGCTGCGCGCATCAAAGTTGTGTGCGAATAACGACTTAAACTTAAACGATAAAAGGCCCCAGGATTTTCGCGTGATTGTACACGTGACATATAAGTAAAGGGCAACGCCGCCTCTTCAGAAAGAAACTGCACGCCATAGTTTGCTGTCGGAAAAGATCCTGGGATTTCTTCTTGAGCCGGATAGATGCGATTTTGCCACATCTTATTTTCAACAGGATTTAACCCACTCAGATCCGTGCCTTTTTGTGCAAGGGCCGCCGCTTGACCTACATCTAAAGGAGTTCCTGAAGAACTGACTAAATCCGCAGAAGGTTTTTTTATGGTCTTCAGCGGTAAGGACACGCTTTCTGCGCTGGCAATGGACAGCATCATCAGGCAAATCGCGCATACTATGACTATCTTTAGGGACATACGAACCCCTTTCAAGGGTGGCGGTAGCAAAAGGTGTCCTTTTTTTGACTCCGCTTGCAAGAGCAAGGAGCAGGCCAAGAGCTCACGGGGTCACATCGCCACGTTACCGAAATGACGAGGGTTTCTAAGTCTTCGACAGGTAAAATTTATACTTTTGCTCACACTTGACACAGCCTGCCGAGGGGCCCATATAAATTTAGGTACGCCCCTTGCTATGGCCTGCACAGGAAGATTTTCAGTCCCAAACCGCTACCGGGTTGAGACATCACTGAGGGGAATAAAATGCAAAACCACAAGTTCATAAAGCGAGCAACAGCAGCAATGCTGCTAGTGCTCACGGCTCTTACTGCGCATGCGGACGAATCAAGTCTTGTGCTGAAAAGAACTGCCGCCGAAAACCAAAAAATGGAAGCAACACTTTCCACGGACATCTATAAGAGTGTTCCCTATCAGGACTCTTATGAAGAACAAGAGGCCTATCAAGCTGAAGAAACTTATTATGTCGACGTGCCTTACACCGAGACTGAAGGATACTATGAAGACGTGCCCTATCAGGAGCAAGAGTCTTACCTAGATACAGAGTATTATACTGATTCTGAATATCGTTGCCGCACTGAAACTGATTATGAAAGAGAATGCCATCAAGAGCGCCTGTGCGCCCCTCGCCCGGGTGAACAAATCTGCCAAATGGTCGAAGAGTGTGGTCAGAACGCCCACGGAGAGCGCATCTGTAAAACACGCAAAGTGTGTGAAACGGGTCCTAGCCGCGAAGATTGCTCAGACCGTCAAGTCTGCCAAAATGTCCCGCGCAGCCGCGAAGTGTGTGGCTATGAAAGTGTGCAGAAATCTCGCACAGTCACGAAGTACCGTACCGTTACAAAATATCGCTCTGAATACCGCACGCGAACAGTGACGAAGTACCGCTCTGAAGCGCGCTCTCGTACAGTGACTCGCTACAGAACCGTGACGAAGTGTTGTGTCACTCGCTACCGTGATGAATTTGATCACACTTGGAATATGCGAGTGCAAGTGGTCTTCCCGGCGAACGCGACGTTGTTACCAGGCGAAGTTGAAAGCTTGCGTCTTTCTATGACAGGCTCAGAGCAGTCCCCGGATGTCTCTGTTGAAGTTTTAGATTCTGTTTACGGTTACAAAGTGGCTCGTAAAGACATTCGCGCCGCAAGTGGAATTGTTGAGCTGGCTTTAGTACCAAAATACGATCAAAGCACTTTAGGCGCTTCATCGATTAAAAAAATCGAACTGTCTGGAAAAAATGAAGTTTTCAATGAACTGATCATTCAAGATTCTGGCATCAAAGCGCGCGTCTTGACCCAGTACAACTTACGTATTTTAGAAAAAGACAGCAACTCGGTGGTCTTTGAAGGCATTGTGGGGTCAGAAAAAGCCACGAAGGATTCACTTGCGATCACTTTACCGCAGGCTTTACCGGCTGATGTGGATTACCTTATTCAGATTTCTGCGACTCGCAGTGGACTTGTTTTAGATAAAACTTTTAGTTTTACTGTCACCAAAGAAGTTCTTTTCCAGCGCTGGAAGGCTGACGACTTTGGCAAAAAAACGGTCACAGATGTACGCCTAAATGAGGGCAAAGAAAGCTCAGTTTTAGAGTTCAAAGACAGTGGAGCGCATCCTTTGCTTGAGACGTCTTATAAACTTTCTGTTTTAACAAAAAATAATGAATCATTGTGGACTAACACCTACAAAGCTTCAGAGGTTCTAGACGCGAATAAGAAGGCGGCCCTTGAAATTCCGGCAAAAGCCTTTAGTCGCGAAGAACAGCTCGTGGTGCTGCTGCAAGTGCAGCGTCAAGGTCGCCGTTTGGTAACCGCTGTGAACTTTAATGTTTCTGTGAACAAGAGCTTTATCAACATCGAAGAGCTTAAAAATGCCGACCTTATTCATTCTATCGGCATTTCGGGCATCGACGATGTGGCGCGCTTAACCATGGCAGATGCACTTAGAAAAAATGATGGCGTTAAAACCACTTACACCGTCAAACTGTCTCGTGCAGGGGGCTTTTTATGGAAAGACAAAGTTGCTGTCGGAGAGGTCACAATTGACGAAAGCAAATTCACCCAGGGGCAACTGAATGTGCCGTTCACTGAACTTGGCTTCACTGCTCGCGATTTGTGGCTGTACATTAAACCAGGAAAAATTTTGTACTTGGATGTGACGGCAAAAAGGACTTTGAAAGAAACAGGCAAGGTCGCAGCGACAATTACGAAATCTGTTAAATTGGAAATTCCGTACTAAGTAAGAATCAAAGATTTGAATTAGGACTGAAGAGATGGAGCCCGCAGCAATACTTTGCGGGCTCCATTTTTTTTTAAAAATTGATTCCTAAGCCCACAGTTCCATAGAACGTGTTCAGCTCTGCTTTTTGATTCAATGAAGAATCTGTAAAGCCGTAACGTTTCATACCGAAACCGGCTTCCCCGAATAAGCGCTCTGACCACAAAACTTTTCCGTGGAAATTTAAGGACATCGGTGCATTCAAGGTTACGTTTGAGTCCATGGAGCTCGCGTAATAAATGAACTCCATGTCCACCCATTTTGGATAGCGCATGAACGGCATCAAGTTAAATAAGTCATCAAACACTTTTGGCATAGAGCGGGCCCAAAAGGCCCCCACACCTAACATCGGTGCTTTTAATTTATCAAAGGTCACATTTTGATAAGATAATAAGGCACCCACCGATTCGTCACGCCCCCATAAGCCGGGTGTTAAACGATATTTCAAATCCACAGTCATAACACTGAGTGGCGCTGTACTGCCTGCGCTATCGACTTTAAGCTCATTGAATGACTGAAAGAATTTTGCGCTGACACCCCAACGTTGGCGTGACATCCAATAGTTCGTCCAACCGAAGACATCCTCAAACCACTGATTGTAGGCGATCTCTCCCATCACAATAAAGTCGCTGGATGCCTGTACTCCAGTGAAACGTCCCGAGATTTCCCGCGGGAAGCCCTTATAAATTTCATAGTATGATTTATAGTCTTTACCTGCGAACTTCACATCCAGATAAGCGCGATTGATCTGCCCACGTTCTGTGGCTTTAAACTCCCAGGTAAAATGCGAAGGATCACGGGAATCGACCTCAACAGAGTTTTGCTCGGAGCTCACTTGCGCAACGGGCTGCTTGCGTCCCTCAAGTTTGATGCCATCAATGTAAGTGCCCTTGGGTGTGTTGCGATGCAAGTACACGCGGGATTGTGTGCGCGGAACTTCGGACAGTTCAAAACGTTGTTTGAAAATCCCCCCGCCTTGCCCTGGTAAGAAAATTTTCGGATCATCACCACGAATGGCTGCGGCCCAAAACTTACGAGGATCGCCGATCGTCGCCTCAAAACCCAAAAGTTTGG
The DNA here is from genome assembly GCA_013360185.1 of Bdellovibrio sp. Classification (GTDB taxonomy): domain Bacteria; phylum Bdellovibrionota; class Bdellovibrionia; order Bdellovibrionales; family Bdellovibrionaceae; genus Bdellovibrio. Next base: position 15,168 of record JABWCO010000005.1, on the reverse strand, counting down.
TTAGTGAACTGTACTGATCAGGATTTAAAATAATCGAGCGCCCCGTGGGTCGAGTATCATAACCCACAATTCTAAGTACGCCCGGTTTTTTTGTGTCCGAGATATCCATCAGTTCCAATTTGTTTGGCAAAGTCACGAATTCGTAAGATTCCCCACTGGCTAACTCCGCAAAGAAGGACGTCGGCATTTCGGCACCGACCACGACAGAGTTTTTCAACGCCGCCTCTTCGTTCTGCACGAGCACGCGCGGCGTTGTCGGATCCACACGGACCTTGCCCATGATCGTATTATTGCCAGTTGTGCGCGTGCCATATCGTTGCGAGCACATTTTGGTCGAGTTGCGTCCATCAGTTTGAGTTACACAGAAACGGAAAGACTCTTTTTGATTTTTGAAGGGAGCATTCGTGCCCTCAATATCTAAAATCGCAAACTGAGAACCAAAAATTCCAGATCGAGCTATGTCTTTTGCCGCAACACCTTTCGCGATCAGTTCTTTTCTCCATCCGTCAATTTTTTTCTGCCAATCCTTTTTAGCCTCTTCATCAAAGGAATACGTCCAAACAACGTCACCCGTGCGAGAAATCATCTCAATTGTTCCGTGAGATAAAAGCTTTTCGGGCCACGACATGACCAACGCCAACTTGCCCGCATCGCCCGAACTTAAAACTTGGTTCAGTTGTGAATGAGTTTTACCTAAAGGCAACAAAGCGAAGAGAAAGTTCTTTTCGTTCAACAGAACATTCCCGATGCGCAGCTGCTTGCCATTAAACTGTGATAAGTCATAGTCCAACTCTAGCGGCGGCAGGATCACGCCGTTGTCGACTTGGTCAAAATAAAGACCCTTATTGAAATCGCGTGTTGCCGCAGATTTAAGCAATGATTTTTGCGGTGCTGGAATTTCCTCTTGCTCTTGCGTTTGAGCCTCGGTGGTTGAGGTTTCCGCACTGGGAGACGTGGCCGCTGGGCCATTTTGACTTTGCTCCTTGGCTGACACTTGCGCCTGAGCTGAGAAGGTCAAAGTTAACAGAATGGATAATACAAGATGCTGCGCCATATTCACGATGTGACCTCTTTACTGTTTCTTTATAAAATTTTATTGAATGCGAGGTTCTGTAACAAGCTAAAATATTGGACTGCCTGCGATTTTCGGATTATTAAGACCTTAGCAACCTATGAGGAGCAGTATGTCTTCCGCCCGCACCGTTTATCACATGAGAGTAGAACAAATTATCGACCACACGGCCACCGTGCGTGAACTAGTCCTAAAAACGGAAACCCCGGGGGAATTTACCTTCAAAGCCGGCCAATTCGTTATGCTGAACGTGCCCCAGGGCGAAGCGAAGCCAATTTTACGGGCTTATTCGATCGCTTCTGATGATCGCATTAAGAATGGCTTTCGTTTATTATTTAAATTTGTCGAAAATGGCGTCGCCTCGACCTTCGTTTGGGGTCTTAAAGGGGGCGAGTTGGTCAACTTTACTGGACCCTTCGGTAAAGTGTTCTTCCAAGAACCACCGACCGAACAAGTCGTGTTCTTAAATACAGGGACCGGTTTGTCGCAGCATATTTGCTATCTGCTTTCCAAGAAAGAACAGTATCCAAATGTACGTTACCGTATGCTTTTCGGCGTGCGCTCGGAAAAAGACATCTATTACGAAAAAGAAGTCGCAGCCTTAGAAAAAGAATTGAAGGATTTCAAGTTCGAGTATGTGCTCAGCCGACCACAAGACACTTGGCAGGGTAAAAAGGGCTATGTGCAAAACTTTATCAGCGAATTTGACTATAAAAACATCCCAACGACATTCTATTTGTGCGGCAATGGCGGCATGATAAAAGAAGTAAAGCATCAGCTTTTAGAAGTTGATGGATTCGAGAAGACTCGTATCTGGTCTGAAGCCTTTGACTAAAAAGCGCGCAGTCCTAGATCTTTTGGCGGCCGGTGCTCTGTGGGGTTTCGGTTTTGTGGCCACCGCCTGGGCTCTGCAGGCATTTACTCCCGCGGAAACGTTGGTGTATCGCTTTATTATCGCGTCAGTTTTTGGTGAAATTATATATCTTATTTTTCGCGGACCGAAGTTCACATCTTTAAAGGAAGAATTTTTGCGCGCCCTCCCTGCAGGATTTTTCTTAGGCAGCATGTTGCTGTTGCAAACAATTGGTTTGCAATTTACGACGGCTACAAAAAGTGGTTTTCTGACCTGTCTCTATGTGGTCATCGTTCCATTGCTCAATTGGATACTTTTTAAGCAGCCCGCAGGCTGGCGTTCGTTTGTATTGGTGGGGGTTGCCCTGGTCGGCACGTTTATTCTGATGGGCGCAAACCTTGAGGGTATCAATGTTGGTGATCTGTGGACAATTGCCTGCGCTTTTATCGCCGCCGCACATATTATCTATATCGGCCGAGTTTCCAATCGCCTAGGGAACGCCTTTCGCTTTAATAATTTCCAATCAATCTGGTGCTTAATTCTTTTGACGCCGTTTCTATTTATGCAAGAGACAATCAATACAGAGTCTCGGGATCTATTGCCGTGGGCGGGGATTTTTATTCTGGGTGTTGCTTCCAGTGTCGTGGCTTTTTATTTGCAAATCCGCTCGCAAAAAGTGTTGTCGGATAGCACGGCCAGCATGTTGTTTCTGTTAGAGTCGCCTTTTGCGGCGATCTTTGGTTTTTTAATTTTAAGCGAGCGCCTAAGTCCCTTGCAGGTCTCTGGCGCCTTCTTAATTCTGATTGCCGCTAGTTTACAAATTCTCTGGGACCCTTCCGCAAAGACCACAGGAATGAAACCAGAATAATAATTCCACCGCTCAACCCCGTCACCCACTCTGGAATGTGCAAGAACGGGTCTGACAACATAATCATCGCCAATAATCCGATGGCATAAAAAGCGCCGTGTTCTAGGAACGCAAACTTTGTTAAGGCGTCTTTTTCCACGAACATGATGGTCAGACTTCGCACAAAGAATGCTCCGATACTTAGACCAATCATGATAATGAATAAATTGTGAGTGATGGCGAAAGCTCCGACCACGCCATCGAAACTGAAGGACGCATCCAGAACTTCTAGGTACAAGAACATACCCGCACTGGCTTTGTGCACATCTTTCATTTGATCGTCAGAAGCCTCTAGCCAAGACCCGATACCATCTACGATCACATATGTGATAAGACCGGCCATACCGGCCATAACAAACGGCAACGCTTTTTCTTCAGGTAAAAAATTCGCAATCAAAGCCAAGATCACAAGACTCAAAGCGACTTCAATCGCTTCCACTTTGCTGCCCAAGTAAACCGTTGGTTTTTCAATAAAGGGAATCCAGTGCAATTCTTTGCTGGCATCATAGAAGTATTTAAGTGCCACCATTAATAGAAACGAGCCACCAAAGGCTGCGACTTGCAAGTGTGCTGACAACATCAGTTGAGCATAATCATCGGGACTTGTCGCGGCCATGACTAAGGCCTCCCAAGGAGACACGTTCGCAATGACAGTCACGATTAAAAGCGGAAACACCAAACGCATCCCGAAAACGGCAATCAGCATTCCCCATGTTAGGAAACGGTGACGCCACACCGGAGTCATTTCTTTTAAAACAACGGCGTTGACGATGGCATTATCAAACGATAACGAGATCTCAAGAATGGCAAGGATTGAAGCGATAAAAAGCGCACCCAAACCCGCCGTGACCGTGCCGCCATAATAATGGCCAACAAAATAGGACGCAATCAAACCAAAGAATGTAAAAATAAAGGAGCCTGTAAAGTATTTCATTCTAAAAAACTCGTCGATTCCACGCAAAGAATCAAGACTATTTAAGAACCAACTTTAAGAATTTCCCCGTCTCGCTGCTGGAAACTTTAGCAACTTGTTCCGGGGTGCCCGTGGCGACGATATAGCCGCCCCCTTTGCCTCCGTCGGGACCAAGATCAATCACATGGTCCGCAGCTTTCACCACTTCCATATTGTGCTCAATTACCAATACGGTGTTCCCTTGGTCCGCCAGCTCCTGAATCAGCTCCACCAGTTTTCGCACGTCATCAAAATGCAACCCTGTCGTGGGCTCATCCAAAATATACAAAGTTTTACCAGTGCCGCGACGAGAAAGTTCTTTAGACAGCTTCACGCGCTGAGCTTCTCCGCCTGACAAAGTTGTCGAGCTTTGTCCCAGGGTCATATAATCTAAACCCACACGATGCAGGGTTTCGAGCTTGCGATATATTTGCGGATGATTTTTGAAAAACTCTAAAGCCTCACCCACGCTCATATCTAAAACGTCCGAGATGGATTTGTTTTTGTATTTAACGTTCAGGGTTTCGCGATTGTAGCGACGACCTAAACACGTATCACAGGTCACGAAAACGTCGCTCAGAAAATGCATTTCAACGCGAATCTGTCCGTGACCTAAGCACGTTTCACAACGCCCGCCTTTGACGTTAAAGCTAAAGCGGCCGGGTTCATAGCCGCGCAACTTTGAATCCGGCAAGTTGGCAAACAAGTCGCGAATCATTGGAAATAATCCCACGTAAGTCGCCGGTGTCGAGCGCGGCGTGCGCCCGATGGGACGTTGATTGATGTCGATGACCTTGTCGATCTTGTCCAAACCTTCGATTTTTTTAAATGGCGAAGGTTGTGTTTGCGCTTTGTAAAAGTGTTGCGCCAAAATTTTATAAAGCGTGTCGATAATCAAAGTACTTTTGCCGGATCCCGAAACGCCCGTCACCGCCGTGAAAGTCCCTAAGGGAATTTGCATGTCGACGTTTTGCAAATTATTGCCAGTGGCACCGAGCAGCTTTAAGAATTGTCCGTTGCCTTTGCGCCGTTGCGCTGGAATCGGAATGCGCATTTCGCCCTTAAGATATTTTCCGGTCAGGGAACGGGGGTTGTTTTCTAACTGTTGTGGCGTCCCTTGTGCCATCATCTCGCCACCTAAAATACCAGCACGTGGTCCTAAGTCGACGACGAAATCTGCATAACGAATCGTATCTTCATCGTGTTCCACCAACAAGATCGTGTTGCCGCGATCTTTTAATTCGCCAATGATATTTAAAAGTCGATAATGATCACGAGGATGTAAGCCAATACTGGGCTCATCCATCACGTACAAAACACCAATCAAAGAAGAACCCACTTGTGTGGCCAAACGAATGCGCTGGGCTTCGCCCCCAGAAAGAGTTCTTGAGGGACGACCTAAAGACAAATAGCCCGTACCCACGCGAATTAGATAATCCAAGCGTCCCAGAATTTGTTTAATGATTTTTTCGGCGATCAGTTGATCTTTGGCCCGCCAAGAAAGCTTGCTGATCCAATCGCGCAATTCCACGGCACCCAGCTCAGAAAGATCGGCGATCGTTTTGCCGCCAAGCTTTACGTTCAGAGCTTCGGCTTTTAACCTGGCGCCATGACACTCAGGACACGCCGAAAGAACCATCTCGCCTTCTTCTTCGTCGTCTTCATCAGAAGTTTTTTTGCCCTTGTATTTATAAACGACTTTGTCGAGCTTTTTACCACCAACCTCGGAGTCCGAAAATTGTTCTTCTTCAACCAAGTCAATCGTGCCCAAGCCATGGCAGGTGCCACAGGCTCCCCGCGGATTATTAAAACTAAAAAGGCGGGGCTCAATTTCAGGAAAGCTGTAACCACATTGTGGACACGCCGAATGCAAGGAATAAGAAACTCGTTCGCCATCTAAGGTTTCGATGATCACGCGCCCGTTGGCCATGCTTAATGCTGTGTTGATACTTTCAGAAAGGCGATGTTTCAATGTGTCTTTCAAAATCAACTGATCGATCACTAAGTCAATATCATGAGATTTGGTTTTTGCTAATTTTGTCGCTTTATCCAGATCGATCATCTTGCCGTCGACTTTGGCTTTGACGAACCCTTTTTTGGCCCAGCGCTGGAATTCAGCTAAGAATTCCCCCTTTTTCCCCGAAGCCATAGGAGCTAGCACATAAAACTTTGTGCCCATGCTTTTTTTCATCACATCGTCGATGATTTGCTGCGGAGTCTGACTGGAAACCGGGATGTGATGAGTCGGACATTCTGGCACGCCCACTTTGGCATAAAGCAAGCGAAGATAATCGTATATCTCGGTCACCGTCCCCACCGTCGAACGCGGGTTGGTGCTGACGGATTTTTGATCAATCGCAATGGCCGGCGAAAGGCCTGTGATCGAATCCACTTCTGGTTTTTTTAATTGCTCTAGGAAATTTCGCGCGTATGCAGACAGGCTTTCCACATACCGACGCTGACCTTCGGCATAAACCGTGTCGAAGGCCAAAGACGACTTACCACTGCCGCTTAATCCCGTGAATACTGTGATTTTATTGCGCGGAATGGTGACGCTGACATTTTTTAAATTATGTTCTTTTGCGCCCTTTACTATGATGCCGTCGACGAGATCTTCAGATTTTGCCATGACCAATAGCTTAGATTGGGCCCGTTTTTAGAGCAAGCAGCTTTAGCCTTTGGCTTGGCATGCCGGACAGACGCCGTAAAGTTCCAAGATGTGGTGAGTCAGTTTGAAACCAAATTGATTGGCTACTTTTTCTTGCAGACTTTCGATGGCGCGATTTTCGAATTCGCAGATTTTGCCACATTTAACACATGTTAAGTGATCGTGATGTCCCTTGGGAGTCAGCTCGTAACGCGCCGGCAAGCCGCCCATGCGAACTTCCGTCACAAATGTGCCTTCCGTCAGGGTGCGCAGAAAACGATAAACGGTCGCAAAACCAATTTCAGGATGTTCTTTGTTTAACTTTTCATAAAGCTCTTGCGCGGTGATGTGGCGGCGCCCATCGTGCAGCGCTTTTAAAATCGCCATACGCTGAGTTGTCACCTTCAGATTCAGGGTGCGAATAATGCGTTTAAGTTCAGACTCATCAAAGCCACCCTCATGAACGACAATGTCTTCATCATGCTGCCTTGGCAGAAAAGGAACTGAATCTTTACCCATAAATCACCTCGCCGCTATTTATAAGAGATCCCAGTCCGGCTGTCCAAATAATTAAGAATCATTTTCAATTGATTACCAACAAGCATTCACTCAACGCCTTAACGCGCCGCAGGAAAAGTAGGGGCACTAGAGCCCCGAAGTTACCTTGGGAGATAATCTTGGAATGAAGGCGTGAAGAGAACTCTTCGCATGAAGAACTTCTTGGCCTCTTGTTCCAGAGCCTTGATCATTATTGGTTTTATAACATCGCCATTTTGAGCAATGAACGGGGTGTCTTCAGGTTCCACCCTGCCCGCGAAATATTGCACATATTCTTGCGCATCGAAATGCTGAAGCTTTTTTTGTTCGAAATAGGACTTTAGCTCCAAATTGATTTTATTGCGTAGCTGATCGCGCATCGCCAGAGCCACATGACGTGGAACCTTGATGGCCTTCACATGCGAAATCAAGGTGTTTTCGATGGTCATGTCTTCGCGACCGCTTTCACGTGCTTCCAAAACAGCAGCGCGTTTTTTAAAAACGTTGGTAAGACATTGCATGGTTTTTTCGCGATCTCCGCCCATGCTCTCTGAAAGATAGGCACGCGAACAATATTGTAAAGCCAAGTCTGACAACACCCCGTATTTTTCCAGACGAACCAGCTCTTCACTTATGGCGCTCGTGTTTTTCTTTACCCACTCGGCATTTTTCCAACGCATGCGAAAGACTTGCGCTGTTTCATTATCTAACGCGGCAAAAGACTCTTCACACTCTGCCGAGGTTTTAAATTCTAGACCATTAAATACTTTATTTTTAAAATAAGCATAGGCCTCGGGCGAATTTCTTTTCATCTTCTTAGGAGCGATTCTGTAGGCGGTATAAGCCTCTGCAAAACCTTCAGCAGGGTTTGTCAGTGCGTATTGCGAAATTCCTTGATGGGAAGTATTTTTCCACTCTTCCAGAGTATCCACCTTAAAACCAATCACGTGACCGATTTCGTGAATAGCCGTTTGAATGCGTTCCAAACGAGGTTGCTTGGACCAGAATTCAAAGTACTTCATCGTCGCATTGGCCAGTACGGCGTATTCTGGCCCACGGCCGGAATCTTGCGTTTGGTTACTTTTAGCTCTGAACAAAACTGTTTGTTTAAAAGGAATCTTCGCTAACGGCGTCGCCTCGAGGGCCACCAGAATATCTGACAACTCATCCAAAGACCAATTTTGATATTCCGCCCTTTTTGCAGAGAGCAGCGGAGATGTCGGAAGAGCAAATTTTGCGGCAATATACAGCATCGGCAAAGCCATGCCCTGACCATAGTTTTTTTCCAGTGCGCAGAGAACTTTGTCGCACGAAGTGTTTTTCAAAACGGCCTTATCAAGGTCGGCACGACGAGGATAGTGCAAATTATGAACGCCATAAAACCACTGGATCATCTGAGGGTTTTCGTCTTTGAAGTGCACACCAAGAACAGTTTGATTTATAGTGTCCTCAGGATCAGACACGCGCGCTTCCAAAAAAGCCTTCATTTCTTTTTCGGAGGGCGGAGTCAATGCCGCACATTGCATCGCCTTCATTTCGCTTTCAACAACGGCATGCCAGAAAAGATTTTGCGCTGAGGCCGTTTGGGCAATAGTTAGAAACAACAACGGCAGTAAAGTTTTTTTCACGAAGGCTCCTTGGTCATTCTCGTCCTGGGGGTGAGCGAGGCACAAGTGCAAGGACGGAGCCATGAATGCCCTTCCCGCTTTGCTTCAAAGTGTCTGAAAACCTTAAGCTTTTTAACTTAGAAAAACTTGTCAATGGAGAGCGTGGAACCTTAGTGACAAAACCCGCCAACACTTCGCCAAAAAAAGGACACAGGTCCCTTTTTAGAGGGGGATTTTTTGCGCTAGGTCTTGGATTTCGGGTGTCGTCTGTTCGACTTCTTCGCGGTTCCATTCGGCCCGATCGCCGTTTTTAAGGCGCAGATTGCGGTGATTGGCTAAGCACAGTCCACGGATTTGATCTGGCAGATTGATGCGGGAAAAACAGTCGCGATAAAAGATAACTGCTTCAGATGCGAAATTTGGATTGTCGTGCAGGGCTTGGGCGATTTTTCCTAATTCGACCCCGGCCTGTTGAATGAGTAACGGCGTTGTGTGAGCTTCTTTGGGCTTGAGCTTTTTGAAGTCTTGCAAGGTCGGCAATTTTTTTTGCGCTGTCTTTGTGAGCTCGGAAAACTCGCTCAGACTCATCGCCGATTCTGTTGGCAAAGAAGACTCTTCAAGCACACCGATATCAGTCTTGGATTCAACAATGCTTGCTTCCGGCATTTCTTTTTGCGCACCAGATTCAAACGCGGCAACTTCGGAATCAGCCAGAACCTTGGCGTCCTCTTTAAAACTATAGAAGAACCACACGCAGGCCCCAGCGGCGATCGGAATGATAAGTTTAGAAAAGCCGTTCAAAGAAACCTTTCCTTTTTTCGCGCACTCCCTCGGGGCGACTGTCTAAAAACGGCGCGCGCGGAATGACTGGTGGATTTAAGTCGCGCTCTTTAAGTTCTTCACACATCGGCACTTTTACTGGATAGTCAGCTAACTTTGCACATGCTTCGCGTTGCGCGTTTTCTGTTTCTTGCGAGATCTTACGTTTTTCTTTCACCACGCGACTGAAAGAGTCGAGATAACTTAAACGCAGTTTCTCTTTCTGCGCGACGGTGCACTTGCTGCAATTTTCCGTCATCACTTTTGCGATTTGACCTTCAACACTGTAAGCACCATTCAAACTAAAATCACACGCTGGATAGCCCGCATAAGCGTGCCCCACTGGGCAGTATATGTGCATCATACCCATGGCCGCCCCACGACCGTCGCTGTGTCGCGCTTCGTGAAACAACGTAAACAAACGCGACAAGCTTACGTCTAAGTCCGTAAGCTTGCCTTCTTTCAGAGCCGGAAAAAGCCCCGGGCCAATTTGCAGCAGACCCACGCGCGGAGTAGAAACCGGAATCTTACCAATCCCCGCTAGGTCCACACCGAAAAGCTTTCCTTGCGATTTACTTAAGTAATAAACCACTGGCCCCATGTTGGCCATGACCACCGACATTTTTGTTTGCGCCGGAGCAGACCTTGTCATGCGCGCGGATAGATCAGGTAAAATGCCTGGCAGTTGAAAGTCGTACTTTGCTCTTTCTGTATAAATATTTTTATTCAGATCAAAGCCTTCACCGGTCACGATGCTGATACGCTCGCCCAACCACCTAAGCAAATCCACACCCGACGACACAGGCCCCACCACATCAGTGACTTGATAAAAATCTTGTTCAATCTGCGTTTGTAACGGCCAAGCATTTAAAAGAGCAATGTCGTTATTTAGAAGAGTTCTGTGTTCCGTCGAAACATCGCGACCGTAATTAAGCAAAGGACCTGAGGTCGCGGCAAAAGCAAAGGACGATAAGAATAGAAATGGCAAGAAGCGAAACATCATAAAACCTCTCTGCGCGAACTCGACAGGTAAATCACTCGCCAGCAAGTGAAAGTCCCCGCAACATAGTGAAGGTTGCTAGCAAGAGCAACCCTCCCCTGATTTTTTGGAAGTTTTATGTATAGACCGTAGGTGGCCTAACTATTGCCTATCGACAGTAGATCTCTGACCACGCGTTCACAAGCACATACGGCGGATTCGCATAGATGTAGGCGTATACGAAGCTGTACGGCGGAACTTGCGCCGCAAACCACGCGTTTAAGGGAATGCCATTTTGTGTTTGTCCGTACACATAACCTTGGCAGTTCTGCGGGTACGGCGTTGGATTATTGACCTGACCTTGGGCATAGTGAGGCGTCACATAGAATTGAACTTGTGGCATCACCCAAGCGTGCGAAAGAGCTGGCAAGAACAAAGCGAAAATAAGTGCGATCAAAGACTTCATAAAGACTCCTTACAATTCGTTGGGCTCAAAACAATTTGTCGGAAGAAATTCTGTCGCTTCTGGCGTCATCAAAGATACGAACCATCCGTTGTCGTCCAAAACCAAGGCGCGATCGACACCTTGGAAAGAAGGAAGCTCGATGTAACCATCAATGAAGCTTTCTTTTGTTGTCGCAAAATTTTTGAAAGAAAGATCTTGGAATTGAATGTTCAACAAAGCTTCATCGCTGGCACTTTTCATGTCTGCCATGACTGACAAAGAAACGATATCGGCATGCACAGGACCTGCGCAAATTAGTAAATGCTCAGCCGCGGTTTGAGCCTGAGCAGAAATAGAAACAAGCAATGCACCAAGTGCTAATAATAACTTCATAGATCCTCCGTATGGAGGACCTCGTACACTGCCAAAAGGCTTTAATCAAGATACGAAAACGTCAAGATTCGGGGGAGCTTTAGAACGATCTTAAGCTTTTCCCTTTGGTGATAAAAGAAACGGCATTGTGAGGATGTAAGCTCTCGACATGACTGAATTCTGCGACATAATCTAAGATCTCAGACCGGGCGTCTAATGCAGACTTAACACGACGAGCCGCGTCTTCACAGAACATTAGGTTCTGACCATTGCGCAACGCGAACTCTTGTTCGTCTTCGCGCTTAACGGCCCCTTGAACTGCGGTCTGCAAAGCCTCTTCAACCAGGTCAATAAGGTTGGCAAAATTGTAGGTCGCACTGACTTCGACTTTCACGCGGGCAAAGCTTCTTTGCGCGTGCGGAGTCGCAACGATACCTTGCGAAGTCCCCAACCACACATTCATGGATTCAAAATCCAAGGACTTGTTCTGGAACTGTTGCGTAAACGCGTCTTGAATCAACTGGCGCGATAAGGCCGCTGAAGCAGGACACGTGCTTGAATAGGTAATCAAAACTTCTGCAAAATATTTTTTCTGTCCTTCGACATTTGCGCTCGACAAAGTCACCGGATACGAACGCCAAGCCGAGTTGTCACTCTTTAAAGCTTTACGCAGAAGAGGCGCTTCGAATTGCACTTGCACCAAGGCCTGAGTTGAGAGGTCCTCGTGGGTTTTTAAAAACTCATCAGTCGCTTGGCCTAACAGACCTAACGACATTTCATTTTTTGCAAGGGTGTTTTGTGCGATGAGATACAAACGCGACATGTGAATACCACGCGAAGAAGTTATATCTAAACTGACCTTTGCATCGGCGCGTGCAGGGATGCGGTAAACACCATCCGCCTGTTTTAGCAGGATGGGTAATTCAATTGCACCCATGCCGACCCAGTCGATCGGGGCATATTGGTCAGAGGGAGTGTCTTTAGTTACGTCAGGCAGAATTCTTTTTGTCATAATGTCAGATCCAATTCCTAGGCTTTGTACCTCAAATTCAGGGGCTTGGCTCTGAAATTTTCGTGATTTTGCCAGCACTCTGCGCGTCGGAGTGCAGAAATCCGGGGCGTCAGGGCTCTAATTGCGATATAGTGGCCCTTATGAAACAAAAGCAACTGATCCTCGCAAGCACTTCTAAGTACCGCCAAGAACTTCTTTCTCGGTTGGCTTACACCTTCACCGCGACCCCGCCCTTAATGGACGAGGAAAAAGAGAAAGACCCTGCTTTAGCCCCGAAAGCTTTGGCGGAAAAGTTAGCGCGCCTGAAGGCCGAAAGCCTGCGCCATAACGATGCGATCGTTATTGGCGGCGACCAGTTGGTGGCCTTTGAGGGACGTATACTAGGCAAAGCCCACACCATTGAAAATGCCATTGCACAGCTGCAGTCGATGCAAGGTAAAACCCATGAGCTGATCACTGCGATCTGCGTGGTGGCTGGCGGCCAGGTCATTCCTTACACCGACATCACGCGCATGCACATGAAGAAACTTTCGCGTGAGCAAATCGAGCACTATGTACAACTGGATATGCCGCTTGATTGTGCCGGCAGTTATAAAATTGAAAAGCATGGGATTAAACTTTTTGATAAAATTGAAAGCCAAGATTTTACCGCAATTCAAGGTTTACCCTTGATTGAACTGGGAAAAATATTAGAGAATCTAGGACTATGAAAGAAACACAAAAGAAATTATTTAAAGCCGCTTGTGAAGTGCAAAAACGCGCCCATGCGCCCTATTCTGGAGCTTTGATCGGCGCCGCCGTTCTGATGAGTGACGGAAAAATATTTTCTGGCTGCAACGTCGAAAATGCTTCTTACGGTGGCACTGTGTGTGCCGAACGTGTCGCCATTTTTAAAGCGGTTAGCGAAGGTGCTACAAAAAAAATCGTCGAGGTTTTAGTTGTTAGCGATGCCGAAAAACCGTGGCCTCCCTGTGGCTTTTGCCGTCAGGTGATTGCTGAATTTGCCGATGAAAAAACTTTGGTTCACACAACCAATCTGCAAGGAAAAAGTAAGACGTTTACTTTCCCAGAAATTTTCCCCGAGGCCTTTACGCCGAAACATTTGGATTAGTTTTTTTGGGGGGGCCTCCCTCGAGAGGGCCTTCTTCATTCTTGATCTAAGACATCCCATTCTTCCTGTTCCGTGATTGCACACCCGTTGCCGCAATTTGTTTATGCCTCTTTTTCAGGGCTAATTTCTGCCATCAAATAAAATACCGCTGTTTAGAACAAGAACATCTTTTGCATTTAGTAACTCTATTCGGAGGCCTTATGCTTACAAGATGGATCAAATGTCTCATTTTGGGACTTATCACTCTTTCTAATTTTTCAGCTGGCCAAGCTTTGGCGGCAGAGAAAAAGAACGTCTGTGCAATGACCATCAATTCGAATGATGAGATTGAGCTTTTTAAGAAGCATCTTTCGCCGGAGCAGTTCAATTTTATTGAATTGACTGAAACTGTCGACGAAAAAGCTGATGCCAACGGCAACGAAAATAACGCTTGGCTTAAAGCCAGCTGCAAAAAAGGCATCATTTGTGATGTCTTGGTTATTTCCGGTCACTTTGGCGGAAATTTTTTTGGCGAATCTGGCATCAATTTACCCTTAGAAACTTTAGAAACCGCAAGCTGTGACAGTGCCTGCTCGGGCATTTTACACAAACCTAAAGAAGTCTTCTTGTTTGGTTGCAACACCTTAGCAGGCAAGGAACAAGATTCACGCACCCCAGAACAATATGCCGCTGTTTTGCAACAAGATGGATTTACGATCGAGCAAGCGCAACAAATCGCGGCCTTCCGTTACAGTCCCATCGGCAGTTCTTTCAATGACCGCATGTCGCGCATCTTTTCAAAAGTTCCACGCATCTATGGCTTTTCTTCGATCGCTCCTTCTGGGAAAAACATCGCCCCCCACTTACGTGGCTATTTGAAAGACACAGCTCCCACCTATTTTGAACAGTTGACGGCGATGACTTCAGAATCAAATGCCGCACTAAAAGGGCGTCTTAAAGGACAGCCCTTTGTGCAAACAAAAGGGGCCAACGAACCGCAAAGTCCGGTCTGCTTTATTCGTGACGACAAGACTTCGACAATCTCGAAGCTAAAGTACACTCTGCAGGTTTTGGAAAAAGGAGGCGCACTAGAACTTGCGCCTTATTTAAGTCAATACTTCGAAAAACTTGACCAGAAAAAACTGAACCCCGCAGGCTTCTCACCCACGCTGACGGTGCGCACCCGCAACCTGCGCGACCAAATCGAAATTCGCATCCGCGACAATGGCAACGGCATCCCGCCGCAGATTCGCGACCGCATCTTCACGCCCTTCTTCACCACCAAGCCGGCCGGGCAGGGCACGGGCTTGGGCTTGTCGATTAGTTATGACATCATCGTGCAACAGCACCACGGCCAGATTCGCGTCGAGAGCGAAGAAGGCCGTTTTGCCGAGTTCGTGATCCTGTTGCCGCGCGACGCCTGAGCACCGTCGCTGCCCCACATAAAACAAAATGACCAGCCCATCACTCCGGATGAGCTGGTCACCAAGGGATCGAAACAACTGCGCCTCGCGGCGCGCGCTCACTTTGCCAGCACGAGCTTGCGCTGCGCGGTGAAGCTGCCGGCTTTGATCACATACAGGTACATCCCGGTCGCCACCCGCTCGCCCTGATCATTCGTGCCATCCCACACCAGGCTGTGCCGTCCGGCCAGCATCCTGCCTGCCACCAGCCGCTTCACCAACTGGCCGTTGCTGTTGAAAACAACCAGACTCACTTCCCCCGCCTGCGGCAGGGCAAAGCCAATCGTCGTGCTGGGGTTGAAGGGATTGGAATAGTTCTGCTCGAGCGCGAAGCTTGCCGGCAACTGCCCGGCGTGATTTTCTACAACGATGACCGCAACCGTGGTGAAACTAAACGTGTCCGCGCTGGCGGT
>JABWCO010000094.1 GCA_013360185.1 Bdellovibrio sp. | reverse complement strand
AGGAAGCATTCCCTTCGGCATTTTACATCTGATCGGAAATTTTTTCGGGCAGAGCCGTCGCTTTTCACAAATTCTTGGTATTAGCTTAGCAGGTTTTATGTTGAGTTTAGTTTATCTGAACTTCGGTCTTTTAAGTGCTTTTCTTTGTCATTTAGTCTGGAACTCTACAGTTGATGGTTGGGCAAAAGTTTTCGATACAGAAGCTAAAAGCATCACCGAATCCATCGAAGGATCGTGGATTACTTGCGGTTTTCTGGGCCTAACCTCACTGGTATTGATACTTATGTTGGGCTAGCCCAAGGGTCGAATTAAAAACGGCCTTTCTATCCGCCGGTCCATCACCAGGCACACAGCTAAAAATTAATCCCTCGGCGGTACCGACTGACAAAGGTTTTGATTTATAAGCCATTTATCATAGCGTCTCGCCGACTTAGCAATCATTCGCGGCAATGACCGAATGGGAACGGCGTTATCGCCCTCAACCAGCGAAGAAACTTTTTTTGAAGCGCCGGGATTTGAAAATTCAGACGACTTTTTAGAAAGAAAACAAAACCAGAAAAAAGACCCGAATCAGAAAGTTACTTTGGCGACAGCGCTTGATAGACTTTTTCATAAAGAACCCTTTCCTTCCTACTTGCTAGTCGTCCACTAATGGGACGTGCTTTCTCATCTCGCAAAATATATGCAACAAGATACAAATTCAGAAGTAGCGACTTAATAATAAAAAAGCCACTGACTCTTCATCAGTGGCTTTTTATTTATGCTTTAAACAATGTTATGCCGGAAAGGCGTTTTAGTCGTTAACGCTGAAACCAGACACCGGAAACAGAGACACAGAAATCTGGTATGTTTTACCTTGGTTTGCACCAGTATCTAACAACTGAGCTAGCTCCTTGCGGAACTCTTTGATTCTTTCTTTAGCTTCAGGCAGACGAGTTTCATCTACAGTCAAAGAAATCGTCGATTGCTCACGCTCTTCAGAAGGCATCTTTTCCAAAAGACGCTCAAGCTTCCGTTTCATTTTCTTTTCGCGGCTAATTTCACCGAAACGAGAAAGTTCATCCGGAGTTAAGTTCAGGCGTTCACCAAACATACGAATGGTTCTCATAGTCACAGTTCGTTTGCCATTAAGAATTTTGGACAAGAAGGACGAGTCCACTTCCAGATGGCGAGCAAACGCACGTAGCGAATAACGAGGATAGCTTTGGCTGCGGCGAGCCAGTTCTTCCTCAAGAAACTGTCTAAAGTCTGAATATTTATTTTCCTGCATGGACACACAAATATGCGTAGGACACTTGATAATCAATATTTTGTTCACAGCCTTACATACATTTAATGCAGCAATGAACGGTGCGTCAAATTCGGTTGAAAACTAAGAGCTGTAAGGTTCTGCGGCCCTCGGTAACTTCGTAGTACTCACTAGAAATTTCGTATTCTGTACCCAAAATCTCCTTCGCAAATTGACGAAGTTTTTCTTCATCTCGCTGGGGTCCCAAGATTAATCGCTCAGCCTGTAAATGTCCCTTTTCTTTTACTCCCTGCAGGATCCCTAAGATCGTGTACGCACCCACTCCCGCAATCACGACTGTCCCACACACAGATGTTTCTATATCTTGCCCACTGGCGGCAAGAAAATGGGCTTGGGCGGTGGACTTGGACTTTGGCAAATAGGCCTCAAATCTCCCCCGCAGACGCTGGATGATGGATTCCACTTGATCGACAAAATAGACCTCAGGAAAGTCGCCGCTTTCAAATGCGTTCAACCCCAGGTGGCCGTGATCGCAGCAAAAATCCCAGACGGGTTTTCCGGGTAAAAGCAGGTCATAAACGTATTGTAAGCGCGGGGAAAGTTTCAACATGGTGGCCTATAGATAGATTCCCCGTTGACTGTCTGTCCAGGGGAAAGGACACTCGGCCCATGAAAAAGACACCTCTCGCAGAAACACACCAAGCTCAAGGTGCCCGCATGGTCGATTTCGCCGGCTGGTACATGCCCGTTCAATATATTGGCCTTCGTGAAGAGCACGATAACGTGCGCAAGAACGTCGGACTTTTCGACGTTTCCCACATGGGCGAGGTCCGCTTTAAAGGACCGAAAGCTTTAGAAACATTAGAGTGGCTGACGACGAATGACGTGGCCAAACTGAACGACGGCGAAGCCCAATATTCCTTGTTACCAAACGAGCAAGGCGGCTTGGTCGACGACATCATCGTTTATTGCTTAAAAAAGAATGAAGACTACTTGGTTTGTGTGAATGCCTCTAACGCCGATAAAGACTTCGCGTGGATGCTAAAAAATAATAAAGGCGCTGACATCACCAACGAAAGCGAAAAATGGGGTCAAATCGCCATCCAAGGCCCGAAAGCTTTGGAACTTTGCGACCGTGTTTTCCCTTTCAAAGTCAGCGAAATGAAACCTTTTGCCGTACAATCTGGCAAATTTGGCAACTTCAACATCATGGTCGCAACAACCGGTTACACCGGCGAAAAAGGCTGCGAGGTTTTCGTTGAGGCCGCTGGAACAGTCAGCCTTTGGAATACGCTTTTAGAAAAAGGCAAAGACCTTAGCACAATGCCAATTGGCTTGGGCGCTCGCGACACTTTGCGTACAGAGATGAAATATTCGCTGTATGGCCACGAGATTGATGACACGACGAATCCTTACGAGGCGGGTCTTGGCTGGGTGATTAAACCTGCCAAAAAAGACTTTATCGGCAAGGCTATCATTGTCGGTAAAAAAGAAGCCGGTTTACAGCGAAATCTTGTGGGATTTAAGATGCTTGAGAAGGGCATCCCTCGCCAAGGTTACGCCCTATTTTCTTTTGACAACAAAGAAATCGGCAAGGTAACTAGTGGTACGCACTCGCCTACCTTGGATGAACCCATCGGTATTGCTTTTATGGACGTCGCTTTAGCGAAAGAAGGAACTGAGTTCCATCTGGATATTCGCGGCCGTAAAGTAAAAGCCGTCGTGTGCAAGACCCCATTTATTTCTAAATAAGGAGCCAACCATGGCATTTCATATCCCTGAAGACTATTACTACACTAAAGAACACGAGTGGGCTCAAGTTGACGAAAATATCGTTACTGTAGGGATCACTGAGTTCGCACAAGATTCATTGGGCGAGATCGTTTACGTTGAACTTCCAGAAGAAGGTCAAAAAATCACTCAAGGCCAAACTTTCGGCGTTATTGAGTCCGTAAAAGCCGTGAGCGACCTTTATGCTCCCGTTTCAGGCACAGTGATCGAAGTAAACGCTTCTTTGGGTGACGATCCTTCAGTATTGAATGACGACCCAGTGAACGAAGGTTGGTTGGTTCGTATCGAAATGGATACTGAAAAAGAACTCGCAAACCTTATGAGAGCTCCTGATTACAAGAAATTGATCAGCGATAAATAGTTCGCAAGAGGTTTTGGGGATTTTTTTTAAATTTCCCCTTGCAAACCTCCGTCGAAATACGCTATCAATAACGTCTCTTGAGCCTAGAGCTGTGTTGCCCCGCTGGTGAAATTGGCAGACACGCTAGACTTAGGATCTAGTGCGCAAGCGTGGGGGTTCAAGTCCCTCGCGGGGCACCAAATCTCTAAGCTCAAGAATGATGAAAAAAAGCTGACTAAATAAGTCGGCTTTTTTTATGCCCAAAATTCCTCTTAATAGTAAAGTCACTCACCACAACAATATAAGTCACAAAACATTCTCGTTTGGGCGACTGACCAGAGCCGAGGCCCCCTCTCTTCTGACTCCAAAGACCCGTTGTTCCCCTCTAAGGACTATGTTAGACCGACAGTTATGGAATCATGTTTTTCTTATCAGTCTGTTGTCCTGATCTTACTCTTGTAACAAGGACAGCCTTTTCGGGCTGCCCTGGACCTAACAAAGTCCTCGCCTCGCATAATCGTATTTCATCTGACACAATATAGTCGAACACCCAACTCATTACCGAGAGCTATCTATGAGAAAAGAATTCTATCTTGCCTTCGCCCTAGTCTGCGTACTCAACGCTGGTTTCTATATTTATTGGACTCCTGGTCTTTACTCGCTCTTATTTTTTGTTCCTTTTTTTCTTTTGGGCTTTCGCGACATCTATCAGACACGCCACGCGATCAAAGCGAACTTCCCAGTGTTTGGACATCTTCGCTATATTTTCGAGTCGATTCGTCCCGAAATTAATCAGTACTTTATTGAATCCAATACCGACGGAAAACCCTTCAGCCGAGAACAGCGTTCCGTCGTATACCAACGCGCTAAAAAAGTTTTAGACACCGTGCCTTTCGGCACACAACACAATGTCTATGCCCAAGGTTATGAGTTTGTCGCGCACTCTTTGTATCCGAAACATGTAGATAGAAAATCCTTGCGCACCATGATCGGCAGTGACCTCTGCAAACAGCCTTATTCAATGTCTCTTCTGAATATTTCTGCCATGAGTTTTGGCTCCCTGTCGCCCACGGCCATCTTGTCATTAAATGGCGGAGCCAAAGATGGAAACTTTGCCCACAATACCGGCGAAGGCGGCCTCTCTTCTTATCATCTTGAGCCCGGCGGGGATTTAATCTGGCAAATTGGCACCGGATACTTTGGTTGTCGCACCCACGGGGGAGACTTCGATCCGCAACTTTTCCGCAAAAATGCTGCTCTCCCACAAGTTAAAATGATTGAACTGAAACTTTCTCAAGGAGCCAAGCCGGGTCATGGAGGCATTCTTTCAGGGAAAAAAGTCACCCAGGAAATTGCGGATATTCGCAATGTTCCTCTTGGCCAAGATGTGATTTCGCCACCTGCGCACACGGCGTTTTCTAACGCCTCCGGAATGTTAAACTTCATTGGACAGCTCCGCGATCTTGCCGATGGAAAGCCGATTGGCATCAAGCTCTGCCTTGGACACCGGGCAGAGTTTGAAGAGCTGGTAACGTTAATGAAAGAGTCTCATCAATATCCAGACTATATTGTTGTGGATGGTGCCGAAGGTGGCACCGGAGCGGCACCTTTGGAATTTGCAAATTACATGGGTATGCCGGGTTTCGACGCTCTGGTTGTCGTTGTCGACTGTCTTAAGGCAGCAGGCCTTAAAGAGCAGATCAAAGTCATCGCTACGGGAAAGATCACGACGGCATTTGATATCGTAAAACTATTGTGCCTTGGTGCCGACGCGACCTATGCGGCTCGCTCTATGATGTTGGCTTTGGGATGTATCCAAGCCTTGCGTTGTAACAACAACAAGTGCCCGGCGGGAGTGGCGACACAGAACCCAAATCTTTATAAGGGATTAGATGTGCCCACGAAAAGAACCCGGGTCAAAAACTTTCATCAAGAAACTTTGGAAGCGGTCGCCCATGTTGTGGGCGCGATGGGTGTCAGCAACACCCATGAACTCGATCGCTATCATCTTTACAAACGTGTTGATGAAAACCGCATAAAAACCTATGCGGATCTTTATCCTTAAACTTTAAAAAGTTGGCGAGCCACTGGAGCATCACAACTAAAGGTTGAGAAAAATTTTGCCGTTCGATCTGACACGCTTCAGCCTGCCCAAGAGTGTCACATTAGAATCCACTAGCATCCCCGATCTTTCCTCGAGAATCGTCATCCATAGGAATCACAACCTCGGGCGGCGCGGAATGGGCGCGAGCCTCCTTGAGGTCTTCTTTACGACCCATCGGAGTCACCTTCTTAGGGGCATTAATCTTTGTTGCCTTCGCCTGACTCACTTCTTGAGAAGATACGGCAGAAGCCTTAATACCAGTAAGTCTCTCAAGTTGCGCAATAGTGGAAGTGAGCCCCTCTGTGGATTGGTCCAGGTTTGTAGCCGCCCCAGAAATTGTTTCCGAGGAAACGGCATTAGTTTGAGTAACCTGATCCAATTGGTTCATTGCCTTCGTAATTTGCGAAACACCTGTACTTTGTTCCACACTGGCAGTTGCAATCTCATTATTGAGACCCGCAACTTTATTAACAGATTCAACGATCTTCTTTAAAACTTCGTGGCTGGTGTTTACAACTTTTTGACCTTTTTCAATTTGCTCCACACTCTGGGAAATTAGATCAGAAATTTCTTTCGCCGAAGTCGCACTTCGCAGCGCAAGCGCACGAACTGCCTCTGCGACGACTGCAAATCCTTTTCCTTGCTCCCCAGCGCGGGCCGCCTCAACCGCCGCATTTAGAGCGAGAAGATTTGTTTGAAAGGCGATGTCGTCAATAACAGTGATAATATCTTCGATCTTTTTCGACGAGGTGACAATTTCCTGCATGGATCCCATAAGGTTTCCAATTTCTTTCGCACCCTCTTCGGCGGATCCCTTTGACACTTGCGACAAATCAGAGGCCAGTTTGGCATTGTCTGCATTAAGTTTAATCATACTGGATAGCTCCTCTAAGGAAGCCACGGTCTCTTCTAAGGAAGCCGCAGATTCGGTAGAGGCTGCAGAAAGCGAACTACTTGAGAACGTAAGATTCGTGACTAAATTACGAATTTGCGAATAAGCACGCGCCAGAGATTCTGTCTGAGTGCGGATTCCCGAGCGCAAAGAACCGGAAGACATAAGCATGGACACAGACAAAGCAATGATCATAAAAGCAACGCTGCCCAAGGCCCAACGTGAGTAGCTTAAAGCGCTGTCTACAGAGGCTTGAGTACGAGCTTCTAAGGCTTTTTCAAACTCAATAATAGGCTCGCCAATCTTTTCGATATTTTTATGATATGCCTCGTC
This sequence comes from Bdellovibrio sp., assembly GCA_013360185.1. GTDB lineage: Bacteria > Bdellovibrionota > Bdellovibrionia > Bdellovibrionales > Bdellovibrionaceae > Bdellovibrio. The sequence continues at coordinate 7,638 of JABWCO010000094.1, read as the reverse complement.
GTGCATCAATCGTCTTGCGAGTTCAAAATCAGGGGCTTGCTTTACGGTGAATGCGCCTGAACCATCTTGAAAGAGTCCCTTGGTTGCGTTCATGGCAATAGTTTCTGTCAGTACCAAGTCATTAGATCTTTTTTCTGCTTCACCCAATAGTTCAAATTCTTTTTCTGTAAAGCCGGCCTCTTTCATGAGGGTTTTTAAGGCAACAGTTCTGCCATCGGGGCGAGACTTCTTTCCGTTGCGAACATCTAAGACTTCAAAATACTCCTTCTCATATTTTTCATCGGCAGTAACCACAAAGGTTCTTCCCAAGCGAGTCAGACTGGCGGAACTGGCTCGCATTTCCTGGGCAAGTTGTAGCGATAGAGATTTGGATTTATGAGCCTTGTCGGTCTGATTGCCAAAGTAAAAGGCCGCACCAATAGCTATATAGAGTGCAAAAACTAATGTCACAGACAGAAGATTAAAAAATTTCACACGTGCAAATACGTTCATTTTGATACTCCAATGAAAAGGCCAGACTACTTCGTAATCCTGAATACTTTCGGTTCAGATTCAGCCAAACTTAAGAACAAAGTGCGAGTATTTTTTTAAATGTCCCCTGAGTTCGATACGGTCGATTTTTTCTTATCATGCAAAGTCACCGTCACATCCGTACCCGCCCCCAACATAATAACATCTCCGCAGAAAGCTTATGAGACCGCGGCAAAGGTCGAAGTATGAATGCCTTTGGCCTCCGCCTGGTCGGCCTTCCGACTTTCTAGTGAGGATGCGTGAGAAAATATCTCGTTAACGCATCCTGAGATCTCTCGAATTGACGAAAGAATAAAATCTGAATTCTCCACCAAGGTCTCGACACCACGAGTGATCTCACTGGTGCTTCCACGTAGCAGTTGAATGAAGTCGTCCATAGCGATCAGATAGTGAGAGAAGCTTTCCTTGATTTCTGAAGTTCGGGTAGATTCGATGGCACCAATTTGACGAACCACTTCTAAGCCCGTTACAAATTTCGCGACCTCAACAATTTCGGCATCGATAACGAAAATATTTTTATTTAGCTCTAGAAACTCTCCCTCGAGATTCTGACAGTATTGAGTAAATAAATCTGAAAAATCTTTCTGATTTTGCAGCATTTCTTCGAAGGCATATTTAGATGACTCCATTTTCGCGATGGATTCACGCACGAAAAAGTCCACCATGAGCATCTGCACATTCAAAGCGGCAGCACGCATAACACACTTTTGCGTGACTTCTGACAAAGTCTGTATGAATCCCCCTAGACCACTAAGGTGTTTTTCGATAGTTCCTGACAAAATTGAGAACTCGTGGGATACGACACCAAGACTGCTCGCCATCTCTCCAAATTTAGCTGCGGCAATTTTCATATTAATTGAGATAAACTTCAATTGCTGAAAACCCAACTCTAATTTATTTATGTTATCCTCAAGGGATTCATTGGCATTTTGAAATCCACGCAGTTTTTCAAAAACTTCGGACAATTTTCGCGTCGCTGACTTTGTAACATTGGCAATTGTGGTTGCCTCTTTGACTTCAGAGGATATTACAGAGTCCTGGACTTGAGATGCTCGGGCCTTGAGTTCTTCAAGAACCGCTTTTAACATGAAGTTTTCATAGTCTGTGAAGCCGGCATCTTTCACCCTCTTCAATAAATAACTATGTGACTCTTCTAAACTATGGCCCTGCTGTTCAAGCTCCAGAACTTCTTTATAAATCCCCTGCACGCGCGCGAACATTTCTGAAGACGGTTTAAAGCGAATTGATAGGTAGCCATCAGCAATTGGGAACACAAAGGCGAAAACCCAATAGTAACTACCGTTGCCCGCCAGATTCTTAACATAGGCACCCACGGGTTTTCCCTGGGTTAAAAAATTCCAGAATTCCTTAAACACAGCTCTGGGCATATCGGGATGTCGAATTAAACTATGGGGTGCCCCCAACATAGATTCTTTTGGATACACACTGACGCGGGCAAAGACGTCATTCCCATAACGTATGACTCCCCGCTTGTCCGTTGTCGAAAAGAAGAACTCATCGAACCCAAAAGTGCTTTCAGTTTGTGTTGCTTCTGGGCTCTTCATGGATACCTTTCAAAAACATTTTATGTTTCATTTGATCGATTGCTTCGAGGGATCTCCTTAGCACAATTACCTAACACGATTTATCCTCCCAATTGGTCATGAAAACATTTAAATGATTTTTTCTAAAAGATGAATGCGTGCAGCACTCAGCTTACTCTCTATCCTGTCTACAGGCCCACCTACACCCGAAGCTTTCAAACAGGGAACGCCTATTACCGACTGGTCCCATAAAATAATCGTCTAAAAGCTTTGCACAACTGAAATTAGTGCACGTCACTCTTCACTTTTTTTAAACAATTTTTTAAACCGCAAAAACCCCAATTTTTACCCTCAGCGTTGATCTTATGCGAACTGAGGCATTCTATAAGATTTTCTTATGGGCCCGATCGAATAATAAAATTGGGAATTACAACCTATATGACCTAAGGTCCCCCCTAGCTTGTAGGGAGCCGACGATGAAACGTATCACGCTACTAAAAATATCAACCTTGATCCTGGCCTCTGCGGCTGGTTCGGTAGCGTCGGCAAACAATGCGATCACCGAAGTTCAGACAAGTACGATGCAGGCTCCAGGCGCAAAGCTTGTTACGGTGATGGCTGGGGTTGAGTACTCGCAAGAAGTTTCTGAAGAAGAAAAAGGCGTGCGTGGTGCCAGCATCGATTCAGTTCTTTCATTAGGTTACAGAACTTCTGATCTTACGACTGTTTCTGTTAAAGGTATCGTTTCTAAAGATCAAAATGGCCCGCAAGATACGACAGTTTCAAACACCCAACTTGTCTTGGGTATTAAAGGTAAAAAACTGACTGACCAAGTGACAACGGTTCACTCTGTTATCGGTCTCATCCCAACTAATGAAGTCGCTCGCAAAAGAGACCGCTTTAAAGGTGGCTTTGCTCTTTCTAATGGCGTGAACTATGTGACTCCTCTTTTGACAGCAAGTTACAGATTGGTTCTGACTAAAAATATTCACGAATTCAATATGAATGCCGAAAGCAAAGCCAATATCGAATACACGATGGCGAATACCTTCGCTGTCGACGTTCCGGTTTATGGACCTGTCCACGTCAGCGCCGATATCATGTACCGTAACGGTCTGACTTATGGTGGCTCTGAACGTAGTTACTTCGCATTCAACGCTGACGTGATTTACGACATCGACAACAACTTTAGCGTTAACTTAGGCACATCTAATGGCGGCAATGCTTTAAAATCCAATGGCGTAGATTCAAACGTTGCGGTTTATGACGACAAATCTTCTGTGTTCCGAGCAGGCGTCAGTTACATTTTTTAACTTTAAGTTTTTAGGTTTTAAGCTTTAACGAATACGAGGGGTGCCATGAGTACAAAAACAGGAAAAACAAAAACAGCGGTAAGGGTTTTAGCAATCCTCAGTCTGGGACTGATTGCAGCTTGTACAAAGCAAATCCCTTACGAGGAATTGCCTCCGGGGCAAAAAGAGCACACCGTTTCGAAAACAATGGTGGATACAACTGCTGAATACCTGTACTCAGCCTCTATGCAGAATGCCAGCCGTACTTCTGCTGACGCTTTACCATTTTCATCAGGCGATAATAAACGCGTAAGACTTGAAATTGCTGAACACAGTATTCGTGTCTTAGAGACAGAGCGCGATGCTCGTTACGCCCCAAATAAAGCCAATGATAAATTGGTTCTAGAAATTCCTATTGAACACACTCAGTTCACTTGTGCGAAAGACCGCTTCGGCGAGTGCACGAACAAAGAAGAAAATGACGAAAAGGTGCCATGGGCACAACGTAACGGTATTAAGGTTAAACTTGAAGATGCAAAATCTGGCGAGTTAGACCTTTTGCCAATCATGATCAGCCAAACTTTAGGTGAAAACTGTTACGAGCCGGTATCTGCACGCCTTGTAAGTTCCGTGATCGAATCAGACGCGATCAACTTCCAAGTTGAAAGAACGTTTAAAACTCGTCTTGATTGCTTAAGCAACAACATCGACTCTTTAAGCGATGCGATGGTTACGGCGAACTTTCACTACTCTTTTGTGAAGTTGAACGCTGTTTTATCAAAAGGTTTCAAAACAGTTTCATACCCAGAGGGTTCTGCGGATGAAAGAACGTTTGGTTTCTTCTCTTCAAGACGTACAGTCTTGGACGTAGACCATAACAAAACGGATAAAACGACGATCCAAGTGATGAATCACTGGAATCCAGAGCGTTCTGAAATCGTTTACCACTTAAGTGATGAATTCGCGAAACCAGAAAACAAGCTGATCAAGGATCTGACTGTTGAAACAGTTGATAACTTGAATAAAGGTCTTGAGATTTCTGGTGTTAAATTCAGAATCAACCTAAAAGAGCCATCTGGTAAAGTTCCAGGCGACATCCGTAACAGCATGATCGTTTTGGTTGAAGACCCCGTAGAATCTAGCATCATTGGTTACGGTCCACAGACTGAAGATCCAGTGACTGGCGAAATTATCTCTGCCAGAACAGTGATGTTCTTAGGTACTATCAAAAAATTCATCAAAAGCACTTACGAAGAAATTCGTTTAGCAAAAGGCGAATTGACAGCTCCGGCAGGCACTGGCGGTACGGGCGCAAAAACCGCAGCTCAAAACACAGTTGTGTCTGAACAGTTGCAAGCACAAACTTTGAAATTAAAGGCCTCTAGCAAGGCATCTAAAGCAGTTGCTAAGTTGTCAGAAATTAACAAGTCCGTAGCAGTTAAAACTGTAGATGCAAGATTGTCTTCAGTTAAAAACGCTGGATTTGCAAGTGCGGCAAAATTAAATCAGATGCAGAAGTCTGTTAAGAACTACACTGCGAATATCAACCCCGAAGTTGTGGGCACTGATTTGAAATCGCAACTTAAGTACATGAATGAAGCGAAAAACTGTGCGTTTGCTCCGGCCCTTGAGTCCGCGGGCGGCGGCGCAAGTCCTCGTCTTCTTGCAAAGTTCTCTGGCGATTTGAAACCTTGGGATCAGTTGTCTGATTCTGAAAAAAATGAAGTTGTTGCGATTATTTTGCCAGAGATCTGGGTTCCAACTTTGATCCACGAACTAGGTCATAACTTAGGTTTGCGCCATAACTTTGCAGGTTCCGAAGACAAGGCGAACTTCCATACCAAAGAAGAACTTGTAAAAGAAGATATCGACCATGACATCCCATTCAGTTCGGTGATGGATTACGGTAACGACTTAAAAACTTTGCCAGTTCTTGGTAAGTACGATATCGCGGCCTTACGCTTCGGTTACTTACGTACCGTAGAAACTAAAACTGCAGATGATAAAGTTGCCGTGGCAAAAATTGCGACGACGTTACAAGACCTGCAAAAAGCGGAACCCACTTTAGCTATTAAAGAATACCAATACTGCACAGACGAGCACACCGGTATCAATGCGGGTTGTAAGCGTTTTGACTTAGGCACTTCGTACACTGAAATCGTGCAAAACATGATTAAAGATTACCAAGATGCGTACGCGCAAAGAAACTTCCGTAATGGTCGCGCGAACATGAGCATGATGGATGACGTTGCTTACGCTTCACGTATCAATGGTATCTTTAAAGAGTTGCGTATCATGATGGAAGTGCGTGAAAGAATTAAATACCGCTTCAACTTGGCAGACGATGCTGACGAATACAAATCAGTTCCGTTCTTAAAAGACTTAGACGACGCAACTAAAATTGGTGGCGCCTTCTTAGCAAGTGTTTTGATGGTACCAGATTTGACATGTGCGATTGCAAGCAAACAGAAACCAAATCAAATCATTGGTCTTTTGCCACTGAACAACTTGGATTCTGAAGCCATGTCTTGCTTCAAAGCAAGCCTCAACCCAGCCTACATCGTGGTGGCACAAGCTGGTAAAATGTTTAACTCGAAAAAAGATCCAGACAGCACAAACGCTTACATGGATCAAATCGATGTGCGTGGATACTGGATTGATAAAGCGATGGCTTTAAGAAATCTGTTCCGTCGTCAAACGGGCATCTTTAACTTTGACAGAGATCACGTTGATAACTTCGTGAACGTATCAAGCTTACGTGAACCGTTAGTCGACATCGTATCTAATGTTATGTTGGGTGACGTTGTCGCTCCGTTGAAATTCACATTTGCGGACGGTTCGACTCAAGAAATCGAAGTTCCTTACGACCTATCGACTTCACAAATCATTGCTAAACCAATGATTCCACAAATCGGTAAAGTGTTGGGAGTTAACGAACATGCACCGACTGAATTACAAGCTTTGTTAGCAAACCAATTCGTAAGTGGCATGTCTGACAATACCGGTACGCATGAAGCAGACCGCAGCTTGGGAATGTCTTTAAGTGTACGTCGTTACGATTCAAATCAGCCATTAAGCTCGAACGTAACGTCATTCACGTACGGCACAACCAAGTACGTAGCTGATTCGCAAAACGTTTTGGCCAAAGTTGTGATTGAAAATATCGGCACAGCGCAAGCTATTGAAAGCTTACCTTCGGAAAAAGTTGCTGAGATTTTGAAAGACAAGAAGGCTCAGAAAACAGCTCCAGACACTGCAAGTGTTGAAGAGAAAGCAGTTTGGAATTTGCCAGTTGAACAAATTCAAGCGGCAGTAAATGGCGAAGCAAAGTCTTCGGACACTTTAATTCGTTTACTTCGTATCTTGCCAAACGCCATCGACTAGGTTGCTGGCATAAAAATGAACGCTAAAAAGGGCAGATCCATTCTGCCCTTTTTTATTTTAAAGGGGAACTCATCACCCGTTCGATTCACTTTCGGTTTTTCGTAAGTTGGTCAGCAAGGCTTCAGATAAACGCTTTAGTTCTTGCATGTCTTCTTTGGACAGCTCGATTCTGCAGGTCAATTCTTTGGGAATACTTTGAGCCTTTTCTTTCAACTTCTGCCCTTTGGCCGTCAACGCCACAATCTTGTTGCGCTTATCGGTGACCATGGGTTTGATCGTCACCAGCCCTTGAATTTTCAGTTTGTTAATTAAGGGGGTCAACGTCCCAGAATCGAACAGGGTCCGTTCTGAGATCTCTTTAATGTTAATCTCATCAGATTCCCACAAGGCCATTAAAATCAAATACTGAGGGTATGTGATCTTTAGGGGCTCTAATAAAGGCTTATACGCGCGCAAAAGCGCATTTGTAGCACTGTATAATGGATGGCAGAGCTGGTGTTTTAATAAAAGCGTCATCTGGACCTCTTTTATAAAAATATCTTGCACACAAAATACTTGCAAGATATTTCAGAATCAATTATCTTGTATGCAAGATAATAAACTCCTACAAAGGACTCAACTATGACAAAAGTAGAAAATATTCTTTATACTGCCCACGCCACTTCAACCGGCGGTCGTGATGGTGGATCTAAATCCGATGACGGTCGCCTTAACGTGACTCTTTCAACCCCTAAAGAACTGGGTGGAGCCGGTGGCTCAGGGACGAACCCTGAGCAGCTTTTCGCCGCGGGGTACTCTGCTTGCTTTATCGGAGCTCTTAAATTCGCGGCCATGAAAGAAAACATCGCTCTTCCCCAAGATCTGGCAATCAATGCCTCGGTCGGTAT
>JABWCO010000218.1 GCA_013360185.1 Bdellovibrio sp. | reverse complement strand
AGGGATCCAGTTAATGACACAAATTTCTTAAGATTTGGTTACGAAGCAAAATCTAAGAAAGCAGGTGTCACTAATGGATCCCCAATGGAAATCTACGTCGTGAATTGAAAATCAAAGAGGGCGAGCTGTATAACGAAACTCGCCGCAGCCAGTCCTTAGAAAACATCCAACGTCTGGGTTATTTCGAGGATGTAAATTTTAAAACCTCGATCGATCCGGAGCGCACGGATTTGATGAACGTAGATATCGCGGTGAAGGAACGTAACACCGGGCAAATTCAGTTGGGTGCCGGTTACGGAACGTCGCAAGGTTTCACGTTGCAAGGATCCGTCAATCAAGCAAACTTCTTGGGTAAAGGACAAAACTTAGGGGCGTCGTTGAACCTAAGTAATACAGGCAGCTATTATAGCTTCTCGTTCACCGAACCGTACTTCAACGACACTCTTTGGTCTTTAGGGGCTGAGGTCTATCAAAGTGCGAACACGGCGCGTGCCGACTTTAATGAAAACCACAAAGGTGGATCGATTCGTTTAGGTCATCCGGTTGCGGAATACACGCGTGGATATTTGCGCTACAAGTACGATGATACGAAGCTTGAAGATAAATCGGAAAACAACAAAGTTGTCACGGATCCGGATCTTTTCCCCTTGGCTTCGGCCTCGGGTGTGACGAGTTCCATGACGGCAACGCTTGAATACGACACTCGCAACGATCGGCAGATGCCGACGCGGGGGATTTACACCAGTGGTTCTTACGAATACGCTGGTCTGGGTGGTGACTTAAAGTACACACGTGGCAACGCGACCTTCCGCTATTATAAAAATTTATTCTGGGATGTAGTGTGGAGAAATAACCTCACTTACGCGCGCATCGACTCTTTAGAGAACCGTGAAGTGCCGTTCAGTGAGTTGTATTTGTTGGGTGGACCATATTCATTACGTGGTTTCCGTTCTTACCGTGTCGGTAAGATGAAGTATTCTCAAAAAGTTTTTGATCAAGTGAAAATCGATAATCCAGGTATCTCTGACGATGAGGCGCGTAAGCGAGCGATGCGTTTCTTCGGGGGCACTCAGCAAGCGATGTTGCAGACTGAAATCCAGTTCCCTTTGGTGAAAGAAGCTGGCATCATGGGAGCAGTGTTCTTTGATACGGGTGCTGCGGATGACATGTTAACAAGTTCTAACTTGTATGCAGACGTAGGTTTCGGTGTGCGCTGGTATTCACCGATTGGGGTGTTGCGCTTTGAGTGGGGTTTCCCTTTGAACAGGGATTCTTACTATCAAGATGCGACTGTGTTTGAGTTCTCGATCGGACCGTCATTTTAATAAGCACAAACGATTTGTGCATTGGAATTTAGTATAGACCTTTTAAGGAGGATTTAATGAAAAGAATGTTGATCGCGATGAGTTTGCTTCTAGCTGCCTCTTTCGCACATGCAGAAAAAGTAGGCGTTGTTGATATGCAAAAAGCTATTCAGGCAACAGCTGCGGGCAAAAAAGCTAAAACGGAATTGGAAGGCGAGTTCAATAAAAAGAAAAAAGAACTTGAGAAAAAAGAAGCTGATTTGAAAAAAATGGGTGAAGACCTAGAAAAGAAAAAATCAGTGATGTCTGAAGAAGCGCTTGGTAAAAAACAAGCGGAGTTCCAAGAAGAGATGATGAAATATCGCGACGTGGTTGGTAAAAGCCAACTTGAAATCCAAAAGAAAGAGCGTGATTTGACTGCTCCGATCTTGGAGAAAATGAAAAAAGTTATCGCTAAAGTCGCGAAAGAGAAGTCATTGTCAGTAGTTTTAGAAAACTCGCAAGCAGTTCTTTACGCAACTCCCGAAGCTGACGTCACTGAAGACGTTATTAAAGCCTTCGAGAAAGAAAAATAGTTCAGTCAACGAAGGGGCCTTAAAAAGGCCCTTTTTAAATGGAGCCCCAGTCCTTTATGGCAAATTATAAAATTCATCCAAGCAGTGTTATCTCTCCAGACGTAGAAATCGCCGACGACGTAGAAATCGGTCCTTACTGCTTGATCCAAGGCAAAGTTAAAATCGGCAAAGGCACCTTCATCGAAGGTCACGTGACCCTAGGTTATCGCCACGGTATTTATGAAATTGGCGAAAACAATCATTTTTCACCGGGCGCGGTTATCGGTGGGCCTCCGCAAGATCACTCTTATAAAGGTGAACCCACTAAATTGATTATCGGCAATAACAACACCTTCCGTGAATTTTCGACCGTGAACTTGGCGACTAGCAAGGGCGACGGCATCACTGAAGTGGGTAACAACAATTATTTCATGGCTTATACGCACGTGGGGCATGACTGCAAAATTGGCAACAATGTCACGATTGCCAATGATTCGCATTTGGGTGGACACTGCGTGATCGAAGATGGTGTGACGATTGGTGGGGTTTGCGCCTTCAACCAGTTTACCAGAGTCGGCCGCGGCGCCTTCATCGCCGGATCTTCGGTGGTGAATAAAGACATTCTGCCTTTCTGTCGTGCTCAGGGGACCTATGCGACGATCCGCGCGACCAACAAAATTGGTTTGGCTCGGCGTGGTTTTTCCCGTGAAGAAATTTCGAACGTACATAAGGCAATTCGTATCATGATTATGGGTTCGCACACGGTCGAAGAAGGCATGGAGCGCATTAAAGCGGAGTGTACGTTAAGTCCGAATATTGAATA
>JABWCO010000217.1 GCA_013360185.1 Bdellovibrio sp. | reverse complement strand
CCCGACCCCGGTCCCGGTGGACAGCTCCTCGGGGCGCACCAGGGCCTGCCACTTATCCTGACCACCTTCGATTTCCGTCAAACGCACAAAGGTCCTTAGATTTTCTAAGGTGTACGACAAAGAAGCATTGGTCGGCTTATTCCCGGTGCCTTCGATTTTTCCCATGTACTTAATAAGGGCAATATTAGATGGAGCTGATACTAAAACTTGATTCACAATGAACCTCGAATCTGCAAACCGACAGATATTTTTTCTGACGACGAAAGGATAGAAAGATTTTCTTGGGTGCAAAACTCTTTAAGATCTGCGGAGTGATCTTTTTTAGTGACCACCAGAACCACATCAGCCCCTAAAGCGCCACAACCTTTGGCCGCTAACACTGCCGGTACTTTGTTAATTTTTTCTAGCAGCGCTAAAGTCTCTGGACAGGTAAAACCCAGGTCTTGCAAAACTATTTGGTAAGAACGGATTCCTTGTACGAATAATTCGCTGTCGTGTTTTTCAAAAGCTTCACGAATCACCATGAAGGCTTTTTCCAAAGACGAGGCTTCGAAACCTGGCAATTTTTTTAAATGTTCGTGGGTCGCAACTTTATGCCCCGTGTGCACGATCGAAAATTCTAAATCAGCAAAGGGCCAGCTTTTGACCGAAATCAAACCTTGGCGTTTTTCAAAGAAAGTCAAAGCGCCTTTAAGCTGACCGACAAGATCTGCCCCGCTAGGGCGCTGCCCTTGACCGTTCCAAGCACACTCATAATATGTATCTAAAAGATGCTTAAAGTCTAAAAGCTTTTCCATGTCTTGATGGTGAGCTTCTTTGTAAAGCCACAATGCATAGACCGCAAGAAATTGGGCCGTCGAAGCGCCAAAACCACCGCGCCCCGCATAGGCATCTTGAAAACGCAGGTCAAACTGACGGAAATATTCAGAGTGCTTTTGGATCAATAATCCCGCCGGCGAATCAGGGTGGATCCCTAACAACTGACCGGTGCCTTTGGTCGCTTCCATTTCAAATAATGGGTGCGACAAAAAGACCAGGGTTGGCCCTCCCTGGAGGGCCAAGTATTCGCCTGCTAGAAATGTTTTACCGGGAATAGAAAAGACCAGGGACAAAGCCGCTCCTCTTAAGAATGATGTTGCGGTGTCGAAGGTTTAGGTCTTTGTCCAGCACGAAGCTCTTTTAGCACGTCAATAGCATTACTGAGGGAAATGCGTTTACGCGCAGCTAAAATTTCTTCTAACTTTTTTTGTACCATTGGAATTTCTTTTTCTTCAGCCCCTGCGCCCAACGCTAAATTCTTGGTGTGCAGCTTCATATGACCCTCGATAATTCCGACGGTCGTTAAGGCTTTTAACGCCCCTAAATTTTGCACAAGGCCCACGGCTGCAATCACCCGGGACAAGTCATTAGCCGACTCTGTGCCCAGCATTTTCATACACATCATCGCCGTCGGATGCAAAGTCGTGACTCCACCCACGGTTCCAACAATCAGCGGGGCTTCAAAGATGCCCTTGAGGCCGCCTTCACCATCACGATGCCAACGTGTGATCGATCGATACTGGCCATCTCGAGACGCATAAGCATGGATGCCCGCTTCGACAGCGCGCCAGTCATTCCCGGTGGCTATCAAGATCGGATCAATACCGTTTAAAACGCCCTTGTTGTTGGTCGCCGCACGATAAGGATCTTGCTGCGCAAACAAAGAAGCTTCTTCAATTTTTTCAGCCAAGTCGGCGTCAATATTTTTAAGATGTACGGTGGAGCGAGTGATCTTTGAATCGACAAGATTTGAAAGAATACACATCGTGACTTTTTCACCGGTGAACTGTTCGATCGGTTCTTTCAAGTATTCGCACACTTGATTCATGATGTTGGCACCCATGGCATCACACGGATCCATCAGAACATGCACGACCGCCATATCGGTGCCATCGCCCCGAGGTACCCGACGTACTTGAATGTCTCGCACCCCGCCACCGCGACGAACTAGACCGAAAGCCACTTCGCGGTTAGAGACTTCAATAAGAAAGTTTTTTTGCGAAAGAATTTGTTTTTCAAAAGCCACAAAATCTTTGATCTTTGCGCACTGGATCTGTCCGATGATTTCATTGCCAACAACTTCTGTGGTGATCGAACCGGCATCGCGGATCCATTTCGCTGTTTTACAAACAGCCGCCACAATGGAGGTTTCCTCCACGGCCATTGGAATCACAAAGTCTTTGCCATCAATGCGAAAGTTCGTCGCCACACCTAAAGGCAGCTGGAAATAGCCAATCACGTTTTCAATGAACTTTTCACCCAAAGAAGTGTCGCGCAAACCACCTTTAGAAAGGTACTCAACATCAGAGCTTTGCAAAGCCCCGACTTCAAGAAGAGCATTCAATCTTTCTTCGCGTGAAAGCTTTGAAAAGCCTTTAAATATATCTTGTAATTGCTTGGTCATCGTACCACCCGCTTTGTTGGAAGGTCTTTGAGAGTTTTTGAACCCGTACAGAACATTGCGATTTTAAGTTCTAATTCCAATTTATTCAGAAGCTGTTCTAAAGCCTCATCACCGGCCAAGGCCGCTTGCAAGAAGGGTTTCGCGACGCCGACTTTGCCAGCACCTAAAGCGCAAAGTTTCGCAACCTCAAGCCCATCGCGCACGCCACCAGAGGCCCACACTTCGTAAGACACTCTGGCA
>JABWCO010000093.1 GCA_013360185.1 Bdellovibrio sp. | reverse complement strand
ATTTCAGAATGGACAACTGGTCGATTGCTCAAGCAGTAGGGAATATCGCCGCAAAAGCGAGTCAAGAAAGCTTCCCAGCAATAGCCGGAAGTTGTGAAAAATTGGCTCGATAGAGAATATCCACGAATTGCCTTCAACGCCGCGCACGAAAAGACGGAGATTCAATGGAGCGACAAGATGGGGGTGCACTCCGATGATCAAATTGGAAGAACTTTTGAACCAGGATGTGAAAACAAACGCCATCAGAAAGAAACGTGCGGCTAACCAAAAAGAGCTGAAGGAAAATTTGATCGGATATCTTCGCGGTCGACAAAAACGTCCCGACCTAGTTCGGAGATATTTTCAGACGAAACACGTGCGCTACGACGCTTGAAAATACGCACGCACGATGTGTCACTTCTGGTAATAACTAGGGAATCATGGCTTCACAGTCATTTTCTTCTGTTCTGCAAAAATAGCTTTTTAGGTAAAGATAGAACTCAAAAGAATCGGCCGGGCACAAAGTGCCCATAATTTAAATGTGAAACTATTCTATCTACCCCAAAATAGAACCCCAGTGGAGTCTGAGAAGATTTTAACAAGAATCTAATCTCATGTATGACAATGGCTGGAGTTCAGCCATGAAGTTACTAATCGCCATCTTTATTATGTGCTTTCCGATTTCGTCATACGCGGACGAGGTTCTGATCGCTGTCGCGGCTAACTTTGCTCGGCCCATGGAAAAGATCACGGCCGAGTTTCAGAAGGACACTGGTCACAAAATTTCCGCTAGTTATGGATCAACAGGAAAATTTTTTACCCAGATCCTGCGAGGTGCGCCTTTTGAAGTTTTACTAGCGGCAGACGAAGAACACCCTGAGAAGCTTTTAGCCGCGGGACTCGCACAAGCACAAACAGATTTCGTGTATGCGATTGGTAAACTTGTTCTGTGGAGTCCCAAGACGGATTTCGTTGATGCCGAAGGTAAAGTTTTGCAAGGAAAAGAATTCCGCCATCTTTCTATGGCGGCGCCAAAATTAGCACCCTATGGGGCCGCAGCAGAAGAACTTCTAAAAAATCTGAAGCTTTGGACAAAACTTGAAGACAAGTTGATTTACGGAGAAAATATTTCTCAAACCCATCAGTTCGTTGTTTCGGGCAATGCCGAGCTGGGCTTTGTCAGCCTGTCGCAAGTGAAAGACTTTAAAGGCAGTTTCTGGCTTCCGCCACAAAATTTGTATAAACCCCTTAAGCAGAAGGCCATTTTGCTCAAAGGCGGTAAGAACAAAAAAGTAGCAGAAGTTTTTTTGACGTATCTTAAATCCGAAAAAGTGCAAAAAATTTTGCGAGAGTTCGGCTATGAGGTGGGTCCGTAGGTGCCATGCTCGAGATTATTCTGCTGACCCTTAGATTGGCTTTCTTTACGACCCTGAGTTTACTACTCTTGGCGACGCCGCTGGCATGGTGGCTTTCGCAAACTCGATCTTGGCTCAAAATTCCGGTGAGCGCTGTGGTAACTTTGCCAATCGTTCTTCCTCCGACGGTCTTGGGCTTTTACATTTTAATTCTATTGGCCCCGGATGGTTGGTTAGGAACTCTGATTCATTCCTGGGGATTTGGTCCAAGGCCTTTTGCTTTTTCTGGCTTGTTATTTGGTTCAATAATTTACAGTCTGCCCTTTGCAATTCAACCTTTGCAAAACAGTTTTGAGGCCATGGGAACCCGGCCTCTCGAGGTCGCTGCGACTTTGGGACTCAGTCCTTGGCGCCGATTTTTGCGTGTCGCTCTGCCGTTAGCTAAACCGGGATATGTCTCCGCCGCCGTCTTAGTCTTTGCGCACACATTAGGAGAGTTTGGAGTTATTTTAATGATCGGGGGCAATATCCCAGGACGCACCAAGGTGATCTCTACAGCTATTTATGATTACGTTGAGATGCTTCAGTATGAGAAGGCGCATCTTCTTGCTGCAGGTCTTTTAGTGTTTTCATTTGTTATTATGGCAGCGCTTTATACCTTTCAAAGGCGGGATGGACAACCGTGGGCGCGCTAAAAGGTTCCTTTTCATTAAGTTACCCCGGATTCGCTTTGGCGATAGAGTTCTCTATTTCCAGTGCTGCGGTCACGGTCGTAATGGGGCCGTCTGGTTCGGGTAAGTCGACCTTTTTGCGATGTCTTGCAGGCTTGCAAGTGCCTCAAGGCGAGCTGTTCTTCGGCGAAGAAATGTGGCAGGGGAGGCAGTACTTTAAGCCGACCCATGAGCGAAATCTGGGATATGTTTTTCAAGATGGAAATTTGTTTCCGCATCTGTGTGTCGAAGACAATTTAAGAATGGGCTTAAAAAAACTGACGCCACCTCGTTTTGAGTGGGACCATGTGGTTCAGGTCTTTGGTCTTAAAAAGATTTTAAAGCGAACACCGATGTCTCTTTCCGGTGGAGAAAAACAAAGAGTGGCTATGGCTCGGGCTTTGCTGTCGGGGCCGGATTTGTTGCTGATGGATGAGCCGCTGAGTGCGCTGGATACATCTAGTAAGAATGATCTGATGCCTTTTTTAGAAAGTATGAAGTCAGAGTTTGGTGTTCCGACGGTGTATGTGACGCATTCAATATTAGAGGCTTCACGGGTTGGGGATTATCTTTTGCTTATGGACCAAGGTCGCTGCAAAGAGTTTGGATCTGCCCACGAGCTTTGGGCCAGTGATCAAGTTTTGCGTGGCGGGATTTCAAACTTGGTGGATTTACAAAAGCGATTTGGTCTTAACCTGTAAGGATGAAAAATGGACATAATTAAGAAAATTAAATCCTTAGAAAGATTCCAAAGCATTTCTGATCATACAATTCAGGCGGTGGCCGATCATTGTCGATGTGTTGAGGTGAACAAAGGAGACATTCTCTTTCACAGTAGCCATCATGCCGAGTACGTCTATTTTGTTCTTTATGGTGCTTTTAAGTTGCAAGACGGCGATACGGCCAAAAATGTCGTAATTTATGATTTCGCAGGACGCGGCGAATTTTTTGGAATGATTCATTCCATATTGCGAGTGCCGACTTATCCTTTTTCCGCGGTCGCGCTGGAAGACGGTGCTGCTCTGGAAGTCCCGATATCTGACTTCAACGAACTGCTTGCAAAGTATCCAGAGTTTTGTGAATTGCTACAAAGGGATATTGGCCAGCGTTTTAGCGAAATCATGCATGATCGCAGAATATCGCGTCTTTTGGTTTCGCAGAAGCTTGCAGATTTTTTACTGAGAACTTTGCAAAGGCCGTCACTTTCTTGCGGGGGAAGAATCACAATTCCTCTGACTCGCGTGGATTTAGCAAAAAAAATCGTCACTCAAGAAGAAACTGTGATTCGTCTTCTGACAGCATGGACGCGTGAGGGCTGGATCTCGACGACGCATAAACGTATTGAAGTCTTTGATGTCGCCGCTCTTGAAAGAATTACGAGCGATGTCGTTCCCAAACTGCCGTGCGATGAAGTGGTCTTGCTGCAAGGAAGAAATCGCCTACGCTGATATAAATCAGGAAAATTTTATTATCCTCCTTGGTAGGGGGAACTCCCTTTTTAACGCCTATCTTATTGTTTTCAACTGGTTTTCATGTAATCGCAAATACTGAAGTGCTCATATTATGATTCGGCTCATGTATTGCTGATCGCTTTTTCTGCTTAGCTCATGTTTATGGATTTTGAAGATTTAAGCAACCGTTGGCAGAAAGCACGCTTGAGTGCTGTTGAAAATACCCTATTAAAGGGCGACGAAAATTTAGAAAAGCCTCAGGCTTTTCTTGAATCCGTGCCCTTGTCCCTAAAAGAAGAACATCTTTTGGGGCAAGTCCCCGCGGATAAACACGAAGACATTCTTCGTGCTGTTTTTTTGAACAGTCGCAAACTAGCGCAGAGTTTTTCTCGTCATCATGATCTTTCCTTTGAAATTCAAGATTTTCAAGAGCTGCTGAATCAAACCGGAATTTCTTGTTTTCAGGGTAGTTGGTCTTCTCGTAAAGACGCTTTGGTTTTGACTCGTGGCTCTTGCTCCTATGCGAAGGAGGCAAACGATTTTGCCTGCATGTACTGGCGCGAAGCTTTGGATGGCTTGGTCATGGGGCTGGGTGAAGAGGAACGCAGTGCTCGGCACGGCTGTGCCCGGATTGATGGTGGCGCATGTGTGGATGTTCTTTTTGTGGAAACCAATGCGACGCCGGGCAAATCCCAACACTTCGGTGTTATTCCGCCAATGTTGGTGGAAGATCTGAATCAAATCAAAGAACAGTTCTTAAATAGAATGAAAACAGAAGTGGAGTTTGTGGGCTACAGCTCCGGAACACTTTATTTTCAATTTCCGAAGGGGACCGCTTGTGGCAGTGGTTCCATTCACCAGGCAGCCCTTTTAAGTAAAATTCAAACAAAACATCCCTACATCAAATTACAGGATATTTCACCTCGAGCGGTTCTAGGAGTGGAATCGTGAAAGGAAAATTGAAGGAGCAACAATGAGCGAAGAGAATAAGGGTAAGTTAAGTCGACGTTCCTTTGTTAAGGCGTTGGCAGCGTCGGGAGGACTTTTGGCGACGTCCAGTTGGGCGAACGCAGTCCCTTTACGTTTTTTTAATCCACAAAATATCGACAATCCGCTGGCGCAATATCCAGACAGAGATTGGGAGAAAATCTATCGAAATATTTTTGCGCATGACTCAAATTTTGTGTTCTTGTGTGCGCCGAATGACACGCACAACTGTTTGTTAAAGGCCTACGTAAAAAATGGTGTCGTGACTCGTATCGGACCAAGTTATGGTTACGGCAAAGCTACCGATCTTTATGGAAATCAATCGTCCCATCGTTGGGATCCTCGGATCTGCCAAAAAGGTTTGGCATTAGTACGTCGTTTTTACGGCGACCGTCGCGTCAAAGCGCCGATGATTCGTCGTGGTTTCAAAGAATGGGCGGACGCTGGATTCCCTCGAGATGCGGCGACCGGCAGCCCGGATCCAAAATACTTCCAGCGTGGTAAAGACAAGTGGCTGCGTGCGGATTGGCAACAAGCTTACGATTATTCAGCGAAAGCCTTTGAAAATATCGCGCGCAATTATTCGGGCGATAAAGGGGAGCACCTCCTTCATAAGCAAGGTTATGACCCGGCGATGATTGGAGCTTTGGAAAAATCCGGTACGCAAACTATTAAATTGCGTGGTGGTATGGCCTTCTTGGGGGCCACTCGTATTTTCGGCCTCTATCGTTTTGCCAATATGCTGGCGCTAATGGATTCCAAAATTCGTAACGTGGATTCAACCAAAGCTATCGGAGCTCGCGGTTGGGACTCTTACAGCTGGCATACGGATCTTCCGCCGGGTCATCCAATGGTGACGGGTTCGCAAACAAATGACTTTGATCTTTTCGCTGTTGAGCGTTCGAAGCTTCTTTTAGTGTGGGGAATGAACTGGATTACCACCAAAATGCCAGATTCGCACTGGATGACGGAAGCTCGTCTTAAAGGTACGAAAACAGTGGCCATCACCGTCGAGTACAGTGCGACGGCATCAAAAGCTGACGATGTTGTGGTAATTCGTCCGGGAACGGACCCGGCATTTGCGTTGGGACTTGCTCAGCAAATCATCTCTAAAAAATTGTACGACAAAGAGTTTGTCGAAACGAAAACCGATTTGCCATTCTTGGTTCGCTTAGATACATTAAAACCTTTGCGACCTGAAGACTTTATTGCAGACTTTAAAGAGCCGACTTTGCAATCTATGAAGTTCCTAAAAAAAGGCGAAAAACCTTTGTCTGGAACTGAACAGCAAGATCAATTTGCTCCAGAGACTATGAAGGATGATTTCAAATCTTTTGTGGTCTTCGATAAGAAAACGAAAAAACTTCGTGCAGTCTCTCGGGACGAATATGGCAATCACTTCCAAGGTGTTGAGCCGGAACTGGGCCATCGCGGAACAGTGAAGCTTCTTGATGGAAAAACCGTCAAGGTTCGTTCGATCTTCAATCTGACAGAAGAATATCTGAACGAAAATATGACGCCGGAAAAGGTGGAGTTGATTACCGGTGCCCCTGCAAAAGCGATCGTTTCTTTGGCCAAAGAAATTGCGGCTAATAAAGAAACGACGACGTTTGCTTGTGGTATGGGACCGAATCAGTTCTTCAATGCCGACCTCAAAGATCGTGCGATCTTCTTGGTGGCCGCTTTAACTAGAAACGTTGGTTTCCCAGGTGGTAACGTCGGAAGTTATGCCGGAAACTACCGTGCGGCTTTGATCGGTGGTGAACCGGTTTATGCAGCTGAAGATCCATTCAACTTACAACTTTCCAAAGGCGGCAAAGTAAAAGTCGGCAAATACAGCCACTATGAATCTTTGCATTACTATAACTACGGTGATCGTCCTTTGCGCGTCGGTGATAAACTTTTCACTGGGAACGGCCATATGCCTGTTCCGACAAAAGCGATGTGGTTGAATAACTCCAATTCCGTTATCGGAAACGTGAAGTGGCATTACGACGTCGTTCACAATACGTTGCCAAAAATTGAGTTTATCGCCTATAGCGATTGGTGGTGGACAGGATCTTGTGAATATTCCGATATCGTTTTTGCTTGCGATTCTTGGGCAGAATTCAAGCACCCGGATATGTGCGGTTCTTGTACAAATCCGTTTGTGCAGCTTTACCCTGAAACCCCCATGCCTCGCGTTTTCGATACCAAAGCGGATATCGAAATCATCGCCGGGGTGTCGAAATCGTTGGCCAAGGTCACTGGTGATTCGCGTATGACCGACATGTGGAAATTCGTTTACGAAAATAATACTCACGAATATCTACAAAGAATCATCGACGCATCCTTCACTTTGAAGGGGTACAACATTCATGATCTTGAGAAGAAAGCCAAAGAGGGTATCCCGGCTTTGATGAACAACCGGACTTATCCTCGTATCTCATCTTACGAGCAGGCGAAATCGGAAGTACCTTGGCATACCAAATCAGGTCGCTTGGAATTCTATCGTCACGAGCCAGAGTTCATCGAACATGGTGAAAACATGGTAATCTATCGCGAGCCAGTGGATTCAACTCCTTATGAGCCGAACGTGATCGTGGCACAAGGACATGAAGCGATTCGTCCTAAGATGCCAAAAGATTACGGTTTGAGTACTTCGGATACCAGCGTGGAAACTCGCCAAGTTCGTAACGTTCAAAAGACGGCCGAAGAATTGGTTAAATCCAAACATCCTCTGAGGTTGAAACTTTATACTCACGTTTATCATACGCCGAAGTATCGCCATGGCGCGCATACGACTCCTGTAGATACGGATATGAATGCGGTGTGGTTCGGACCTTTCGGAGACGTTTACCGTCATGATAAACGCATGCCAGCTGTCGTGGAGGGATACGTAGATATTAATCCATTGGATGGAAAAGCTTTGGGTGTCGAAGACGGTGATTACGTCTACATCGATGCTGATCCGTCGGATCGTCCTTACAGAAACTGGAAGAAAGGCACTGAAGAATACAAAATTTCTCGTCTGATGTTGCGAGCTCGCTATTACCCAGGAACACCTCGCGGTATCGCGCGCACTTGGCATAATATGTACGGCGCGACTTTCGGAAGCGTGAAGGGACAAGAAAGTCGTCAAGATGGTTTGGCGAAGTCTCCAGAAACCAACTATCAGGCGATGTATCGAAGTGGTAGCCATCAAAGTGCGACACGTGCTTGGTTGCGTCCCACTTTGATGACGGAAACTCTGGTTCATAAAACGATGTTCGGGCAAGGCTTAGAAAAAGGTTTTGCGTCAGACATTCACTGTCCAGTCGGAGCGCCTCGTGAGGCCTTCGTAAAAATCACCAAAGCTGAAGCCGGTGGAATTGGTGGTCAAGGACGCTGGAGACCGGCGTCTTTGGGATTCAGACCGACTTACGAGAATCAGGCCATGAAAGAATATCTCAGGGGCCGCTTCATGAAGAGAAAGGGCTAAGCGATGGCACGTGTAAAGAATTGGCAAATTAACCGAGAGATGGACTATCCCTACAGTGAGAGTCGCCCTAAAAAGCAATGGTCCATCATTTTCGACTTGAATAAATGTATCGCTTGTCAAACGTGCTCGTTGGCCTGCAAAACCACATGGACCAGTGGTAAGGGCCAAGAGTACATGTTTTGGAATAACGTCGAAACCAAACCTTATGGAAGTTATCCGTTGGCTTGGGACGTAAAAATTCTGGAGCGGTTGGGGCAGCAAGCTTGGAAGGCCAAAGAGCCTTACTATGGAAAAACGATTTTCGAAGCCGCGAATGCCAATGAAGTGGTTGCGCATTTTCATCCGAAAGACGAAGACTGGATGTATCCAAACGTGGGTGAGGACGATTGCGCAGGCAACGTTCCGCACGGAGATCACATCACTCTTCCGCATGACAAGTGGTTCTTCTACTTGCCGCGCACTTGTGCGCATTGTACTTACCCGGCGTGTTTGGCGTCGTGCCCGCGTAAAGCGATTTACAAGCGTGAAGAAGACGGTATCGTCTTGATCGATCAATCTCGTTGTAAAGGCTACGGCGAATGTGTGCGAGCTTGCCCGTATAAGAAATCCATGTACAACACGCACACTCGTGTGAGTGAAAAGTGTATTGGTTGTTTCCCGGCGGTTGAGCAAGGTTTGCAACCGATGTGTGTACAAAATTGTATCGGTAAAATCCGTATTATGGGTTTTGTGAATCCTCCTTGGAAAATGCGAAAAAATAATCCAATTGATTATCTGATCCATGATCAGCAGATCGCGTTGCCTTATTATCCGCAATTGGGCTTAGAGCCAAATATCTATTACATTCCGCCAATTCACGCGGATCGCGAGTATTTGACTCAGATGTTTGGTCCGAATGTGGATCAAGCAATCGAACGCTATAAAAAGTTGAAGGATGATCCGGTGACTCAAGGGTTGTTGGTATTGATGGGAAGTACAGATCGCATCATGCACAGCTTTGATGTCAAAGATGGAATTGCCTACGGTTATGACGAAAAAGGCGACGAAGTTGTTCGCGTGCCCGTCACTGAACCATTTATTGAACGAACTGCATACGACGCGAATATTAAATCGCTTCGAAATAACACCCCGTAAGGAGAAAATATGAAACTCAAGGTGCTATTTCTTTTATTAGTGTTGCCGGCTTTTTCACAGGCCGCAGACCTTGTCGCAAAAAAAGTGAAAGAAGAATTCAACAAGGTGTTGGATCCTTATGCCGCTTACTGGCTCCAAGCTCCCGAAGTAGAGTTGTCGCTTATGGCGCAACCTATGATGAAGCCCAAACCAGAAAAAACTGAAACATCGTTGATGAAGGTGCAAGTTCTTCACAACGGAAACTATATTGCCTTTCGCTTGCGTTGGAAGGACACCGAAAAATCAGAAGCGGGTAAGCTGGGAGAATTCTCAGACGCTGTGGCATTAGAATTCCCGGTGAAGAGCAATGAAAACCCTCCTTCGGTCATTATGGGAGGGAAGGGCGATCCGGTGCACATGTTCCATTGGCGTGCGCAGTATCAATACGATGAAGAGCACGGAAAAAAAGATATTAAAGATATCTATCCGAATCTAGCGGTGGACACTTACCACATGGATTATCCCGACAACGGGAATTGGCAAGGTGCGACTCAAGATCAGAAGGAAGCCTACATGCATGGTATGGCGGCCGGAAACCCACAATCGTTCGCTAAAAGAGCGGTGGACGAAATCATGGCCGAAGGCTTTGGCAGCTCGGCGGTTCGCAAGGATCAGGACTCATTCGGCAAAGGTGAGTGGAAGAATGGTGAATGGACTGTGGTGATTTCTCGCGCTTTAAAACGGGATAAGGGCTCTGTTTTAGAAGAAGGCAAAGGCAGTTCTGTCGCATTCGCAGTATGGCAGGGCGGCAAAGACGAAGTGGGTTCACGTAAAGCACTGACTTTATATTGGACTCCGCTAAAGGTTGAAGGGCTATAATATGGAAACGAACAATATCAACTCTGCTCCGTTTGTGTTGGCTTCATTGCTAACTTCTTATCCCGAACAAAACTTTGAAAATTACGTGGATGTTCTTTTGCAAGAGGGCGCAGCGAAACTTCCCGCAAATCTTGCGGAGCAAGTCACGCACCTAATCAAGTCTTCTGATATCGATGATCTGCGTTCCTTGTATATTGATATTTTTGAGCGTGGCCAGGGCGTGAACTCTCCGTATGAAACCGAGTATGGTCGTCATCGGGCGATGGCAAAGGGACAAGAGTTAGGTGACATTGCCGGGTTCTATAAAGCATTCGGTTTTGAACTTGAGACCGAAGGCGAAGGGCGCGAGATTTTAGATCACGTCTCGGTAGAGCTGGAATTTTATTCCTTGCTTTTGATGAAGCAAAATTATTTTTCTGAAAATGCAAATTCCGAAGCCGCGGAAATTATTTTAGATGGCCGTAAAAAGTTTTTGACGGCGCATTTAGGAAGATTCGTGGAGGCTATCGGCGCTCGTCCTGGTGTCGCGGCGAATCCATATTTTAAAGCGGTTTATGAATGGGTGGGTTCTTTAGTGGCTGAAGAGTGTATTCGTTTGGGAATTCAACCGGAGAAAACAGATTGGATTGAAAACCAAAAGAACAACGAAACCGCTAATTGCGGATCTACGTGTAATTAAAAAATACTCCGAGCTTCTGAGCCTAAGGATCTCTAGGGTTCAGAAGCCGCGGGTGGTTTTGGAAACGAGGCCGCCTCCCGTATTTGGAAAGGAGAAATATGTCCATGGTCTTGAGCGACCCTCAGGGACGCCAGTTTCGCTATCTTCGTTTGTCTGTCACTGACGTTTGCAATTTTCGTTGTTCGTATTGCTTGCCGCAAGGATATAAAAAGTGTCAAAGCAAGCCGGAACTTTCGGTGGCAGAAATTTCCCGATTATTGAGAGCATTTTCCCTGTTGTCTTTTAAAAAGTTGCGCCTTACTGGCGGGGAACCCACTTTGCGAAGCGATTTGGCCGAAATAATTCGCGAGGCTTCTTTGGGCGGGTTTCAAGTGGGATTGACCACGAACGGTTATCGTCTTAATGAAAAAATTCGGGCCTATAAAGATTCCGGGCTTTCATTGCTTAATCTTAGTTTGGATTCACTGAATCCCACGCGATTTAAAGAAATCACCGGCAAAAACGAATTTGTAAATTTACAAAAAGGGCTCGATACAGCTCTTTCTTTAGGTCTTCAAAAAATTAAAATCAATACCGTTTTTCTGAAGGGTCTTAATGATCAAGAGTTCCCGCAGTTTTTGGAATATATAAAATGCCGACCCATTTCTTTGCGCTTTATTGAGTTGATGCCGACAGGGCAAAACAAAGATTTCTTCTTGCAGCACCATGCCCGCTCTGAAGTCTTGATCGAACAACTTCTAAAAAATGGTTGGCACGAAAGTTCCCGCGAGACGGAAGCCGGACCGGCGCAGGAATACCAGCACGAAGATTTTAAAGGAAAGATCGGTTTTATTTCTCCTTACGCAAAAAACTTCTGTGCTCAGTGCAATCGTCTTCGTGTGTCGGCCCGTGGCGATTTGCGCTTATGCTTATTCGGTAAAGGCGAAGTTTCTTTGCGTTCATTTCTGCAAGACGATGCTGACTTGCCGGAACTTGTCGAATTTATTCAAAACACATTGAGCTTGAAACCTGTTTCTCACTCTTTGCATACGGGTGACTATGGCGACATGCAAACACTGTCGGCCTATGGAGGATGATATGTCCAATTCCTATAACATGATTAATGTCTCTGAGAAAGCGACCACAGAGCGCAAAGCTCTGGCGAGCGGAAAGATATTTATCCCAGCGGCGATCATTCAAAGAATCGTAAATAAAGATATGCCCAAAGGAGACGTGCTGGCCTTGGCGGAAGTCGCGGGCATTATGGCAGCAAAAAATACTCCGCAGATTTTGCCGCTGTGTCATCCTTTGCTTTTAGAGTCTGTGAAGGTTCGTTGTATTCCCGCGAATGACTATATCGAGATCGAAGCGCAAGTGAAGTGTCAGGGAAAAACAGGTGTGGAGATGGAAGCTCTTTGCGCAGTGAATGCGGCTTTGCTGTGCATTTACGACCTAACTAAAATTGTTGAGCCGGAAATGACTATCAGCGAAGTCCGTCTGCTGCGCAAAGAGGGTGGAAAGTCCGGAGTCTGGGAGCCCAAAGAAACCCGTAGAGTGGAATCCTGTGGAGTGAAAGTTTCATTGCAAGATATTCCCGCCGCGGTTTTGACTCTGTCGGATCGTTGTTTCGCCGGAACCGCAGAAGACTCCTCTGGTCCGCTCATTGTCAATTGGCTCAAAGAGCGAGGCGTGCAGATGCGTGAGCACTGCGTTTTGTCGGATGATAAAGAAAGTATGAAAAAGAAAATCTTGGACTGGAAAGATCAGGGGGTTTCTTTGGTGATTTTGACAGGCGGAACAGGATTAAGCCCGCGAGACAATACACCGGAAGCTCTTTTGGAAATCGCAGACCGCGAGGTTCCGGGATTTGGAGAGTTATTGCGGGCGTCCGGTGCGAACCATACGCCGATGTCCTACTTAAGTCGTTCCGTCACAGTTTTGGTGGGAACAACTTTAGTAGTTTCTTTGCCGGGGAGTGCAAAGGCCGTGGCGCAAGGGCTGCAAAGTCTTGAAGGTCTTATACCTCACGCTCTGCATATCTCTCACGGAAAAAATCACGGAGGGGCTCATGTCCATGATCGCTTACCAGGAAGCCATTGATAAAATTCAAGGAGCGGCTCGTAAACGCCCCCTTCAAGAAGAAAAAGTTGCCTTGTTGCAAGCTGTGGGCAGAATTTTAACGGAAGACTTGCTTTCACCTGAAGATCTGCCGGCAAAAGATAACTCAGCAATGGATGGTTTTGCAGTTCATTCCAAGACGACATTGTTAGCCAGCGGCGAAAGGTCCTGCCTTGTTCCGGTATTGGGTTATATCGCGGCCGGTGATGAAGCACCTCTTACGGAAAATTCAGAAAGTGGCGTCTATGGAATTATGACGGGGGCACTGATCCCTGAAATGGAATTTGACGCTGTTGTGAAAATTGAAGACGTAGAAGTATTTTCGGGGGGCGGAAGATCTTTTATCTGTATTAAAGCTCCGGTGCCCCAGGGCAATAATATTCGCCCGCGCGGTTCTGATATAGCCAAAGGGGTCCGGATTCTAAAAAAAGGCCACCGCTTATCGCCCCAAGATATCATGGCATTGGCGGCTTTAGGGCTTTCTGAAGTTTCCGCTTATAAAAAGCTAAAAATCGGTTTAATTTCCACAGGTAAAGAGATTGTTCCGTTTGCAACAAAGAACCTCGCGCCCCAACAAGTGCGCAACTCTTCGGCTCCGTTTTTAAATGCCTACTTTTCGGCTCTGGGATGCGAGGTTGACGTATTTGAACTAAGCGAAGACAGCCCCGCACGTTTTCAGGAAAAATTCACTGAGCTGACCGAAGAACACTACGATGTCATTTTGACAACGGGTGGGGTTTCTATGGGAAATTGGGACTATGTCACAGACTCGCTGCAAGAGTTGGGCGTAAGAACAGAGTTCCATAAAGTCGCCATCCGCCCCGGCAAACCGTTGCTGTTTGGTGTACATGAAAAAACAGGGGCCGCAGTATTTGGACTTCCGGGAAATCCCGTGTCGACAGCCATCGGCGCAAGTTATTTTGTGACGGCCTACTTGCAAGCTCTTCGGGTCGAAGAGCCTGGCGAACCCTTGCTCTTACCATTGATAAATTCAGTTAAAAAGCCTCAGGGCTTGCGAAGTTTTTTTAAAGCCCGCATTGAAAACAAAAATGGATCTTCTGGTGTTCGGATCTTACAAGGTCAAGGAAGTTACATGCTGCATTCTCTTTTAGAGGCCAATTGCTGGGTCGTGGTTTCAGAAGAGCACGAGCGCTTGGAAGAGGGCGCCCGTGTTGAGGTCTATCCTTGGGAAGGGCGGAGTTTATGAAAATTGACGTGAAACTTTTTGGCCAAGTTAAAGATTATTTCTCCAGCCCACATTTTGAAGTCATCATCGATAAAGAATCAATCACCGTAGCCGAAATGAAAATGTGGTTGATGGAAAAAGCATTGCAACCGGAAAAATCAAAGCTACTAATCCAGGAATCGGTATTAGCAACAGAAATCCGGGTTTTGCAAAGTCAGGAAGTTTTAAACAGCAATGGAGTCATCTTTGTGTTGCCGCCGGTGTGTGGAGGTTAGGCGATGGGCTTTATTCACTGTGAAATCACTTCAGATGTTTTATCGCCGGCAAAATGCTGGGATCTTTTACAGAATAACACACAAGGTGCCATCATCTGGTTTTTTGGGAATGTGCGCGATTACAATGACGGGAAAAAAGTCACGGCCATGACCTATGAAGGGATCGCCTCTTTAGGTGAAAACACCTTAAGAAAAATCTGT
>JABWCO010000092.1 GCA_013360185.1 Bdellovibrio sp. | reverse complement strand
ATGAAACTGTGCGTGAGGCTTTAAAAGAAGAAATCAAAAATATCTTCGCCGGTTCACATTTGTTAGAGCCAACTCCAGACATCTTATCAAAAATTCAATTCGCTAAAGCGGGCCCAACAGTTTTGATGATTGTCGGAGTCAATGGCGCAGGCAAAACAACTTCGATCGGAAAAATTTCTTCTCAGCTTGCTAGCCAAGGTAAAAAAGTTTTAGTCGCAGCCGGCGACACCTTCCGTGCCGCCGCCGGAGGGCAACTAAAAGTATGGACCGATCGCGCACAAGTCGAAATCTTTTCGCCCGAAGGTGTGACAGATCCAAGTGCCGTGGCGTTTGACGCCGTTGCCAAGGGCAAAGCGCAAAACTATGACGTCGTGATCGTCGACACCGCAGGCCGCTTGCACACGCAAGCGAACTTGATGGAAGAAATCAAAAAGATGAAACGTGTGATGACGAAGGTTATTCCTGAAGCTCCGCACGAAACATTGATTGTTCTGGATGCGAACTCTGGCCAGAATGCCTTATTGCAAGCCAAAGAATTCCACAATGCTTTAATTTTGACCGGCGCAATACTTACGAAGATGGACGGCACTGCCAAAGGAGGCGTGGCCGTGGGTCTAGCGCAAGAACTGCAAATTCCGATAAAATTAATTGGCGTCGGCGAAAGAATCCAAGATCTGCGCGCGTTTTCTTCCCAGGAATTCGTTGATTCTTTGTTTCAGTAGCTACTTCGCGTGCGTCTGATCCGCAATATGCTGAATCTGCTCGGAATCATAAACATAGTACCCGGCTTGAAAATTCAAGATCGCAATGGCCATGGCCTTAGCGATATTCTTTGCAGTGATCCCGCGATATTTGCGCAAGGGTCCAACTAAAATTTTATTAACGAACGGACTTAGACGCTGTCCCCATTCTTCGCCCGCGCGCTTTTCTTTTCGTTCACCTAAAATCAAAGATGGACGGAAGATCTCGATCTGCGGAATTTTTAGATCCTTTAGCGCCTTTTCCATTTCGCCTTTAACACGATTATAGAAAATTTTAGAGTTAGGATTGGCCCCCATAGCCGAAACCACTAAAAACTTTTTCGCGCCGACAGCTTCAGCGACTTTGGCAAAGTTGACGACATAGTCTAAGTCGACTTTTTTAAAGGCCTCTTGGCTGCCAGCCTTTTTTATCGTCGAACCCAAACAGCACACAAAGATGTCCGCTTTCAGCGTGTCGGCGTAATCGCCGAGCTTATCGAAATTCAGAATAATATTTTCCATTTGTGGCATCATTTTGCCGACTGGCGATCGTGTAACGACTTTGATCGCCGAAATTTCATCGATGTAACCTAAGATTTGCAGAAGTTCTGATCCGACTAAGCCCGAGGCGCCGACAATAGTAACAGTCTGTGATTTTTGCATAACTTAGAGTCACTTCAGTCTGGCAGATTTGCAATACTGTCCGTGTCAAAGCGTGTCCTTCGGCACATTAAAATTCCGTGTGATGACAGAATCCTTCAGTTCTTCCTAACATTCTTTTTTACGACAGAAATACAAAGCAGGAGGATGCATGCTTGCACGAGGACTTATATTTTCTCTTGGTTTTATTCTTATCTCGGCGACAACCCAGGCGCAAAGTGCGCGGTGGAAAATCACACGAACAGAATGGACGGAACAAGATGAACAAAACTTTGGGCAATTCATCACACGTTTAGGTGAATCCGTAGAAAAGCGGGAATGCACGCACGTGGACAAGTGCCTGCAAAGTCCTGCGAATATGTATGTGGGAACGGATCCCGCCAACCTTCGTCTTTTTGCTGACTGTGCGGATTTGCCGTATTACTTGCGGGGTTACTTCGCATGGAAAAACGACTTACCTTTTTCCTTTCAAAACGATGTCAACCCTCGGCAGGGGGGTGATAATAAAGATGTGCGCTACACAAAGTTTGGCAACTATGTGACGGGCCGCTATGGTCTGGTTCCGGGCCGCAGCGGGGGTTTTAATGCGGTTGAAATTCTCAATAACTCTCTGGTCGATTCCGTATGGTCGGCTTCATTCCGCGTGCTGGGTGTAGAAGAAGGAGCACATTTTACCGATTTTTATCCAGTGGCTTTAAGCCGTGAAGCGATTCGTCCTGGTACGGTGATCTATGATCCCAATGGGCATGTCGCGATCATTTATAAAGTCACTGATGATGGTCGCATTTTTTATATCGATTCGCATCCTGACAATACTTTGACCTCGGGCATGTATACTCCCAAGTTCACACGCAGTTTTCCGTATCAAGGCGCGGGCTTTAAAAACTTCCGTCCCTTGCGATTAGAAAATGCGGCCCGGAACAGTGCCGGAGAATTTTACGGTGGTCGCATCGTGGGCGTGCGCAATTCTCAGCTTAGACATTTTAGTCTGGAGCAGTTTTATGGCAATCGCCCGGACCCCCAAGGGGATTGGCAAAAAGGCCAATTCTTTTTTCGCGGAGTCCAATTTGATTATTACGAATACCTGCGCTTGGCCGTGGCACGTGGGGATCTGAAAATCGATCCGCTCAATGACATGCACCAAAACGTCGCGGATATTTGCACCAGCTTAAAAGATCGAGTGGTGGCGGTGGATGTCAGTATTCGCGCCGGCATTGATCGCAAAGCCCATCCGCCAAGGTTGCCCGCGAATATTTATGGGACAGATGGGGAGTGGGAAGAGTATGCCTCTCCGGCTCGGGATGCTCGTTTGAAGGTGGCATTCATGGATTTGCTGGCTCAATCAAGGCAGCTCATCAAGCGGCAGCGCGCCCATGATCCGGGCATCATATACAACGGAGGTAATCTTGCGGCGGACTTATTGAGTGTTTATGAAAACGAAGCTCGGGCTTGTCAGTTCGCCTATAGAAATTCACAGGGGCAAAGTGTTCCTCTTAATATAGAGACAGCCCGCACACGGTTGTTTGATCTTAGTTTTGACCCCTATCACTGTGTGGAATTGCGCTGGGGGGCAAGCTCGGCTCAAGAACTTGCCGCTTGCCAAGGGGATGAGAATAAAATGGAGTGGTATCGTCGCGAAAGATGGCTGCGCTATCAGTGGGAGCGTCGTTACGACGCCCGCATGGACTTTTCGCTTGAGGAATTAACCGGCCCCAAACCGGGGGCGGGGATCGCGCAGCCACCCGATATTGACCTTATTCGGTATTTAAACTCTGAAAAGTAAGACAGATTTTTGCTTCCGAGCTGGGTAAAACCATGAAAGAATTTCCGGCCCTCTCAGTACGCAATGTCACCAATAGTTAGGGCCGCGCACTTAGGTGCAGAGGCCCTTTGCCTTCGTTGCGGTCTAGATTCGTTTTTAGCCGTAGGGATGAGGTCATTTTCATCTAAAAGGCGGTAAATTTTTCCCGGTATTTTTTTCACGACGAACTAGTGATCAGTTGTTTCAAGAATTCAGCGCCCTCAGAAAAAAAGTCCACGATTTTTTTGACTGTGTATATTCACCGACGAATCAATCAGGAGGTTTCTGGTGAAACTAAACAGTGTGGCTAAAGCTGCTTCAATGGTGCTTTTAACATTAGGTGTTCAAACAGCTGCAGCGGCAGTTTGGGTGGATACGCAAAAATGGAGCAACGAATGGGAAGAAAAGTATTCGGCTTGGGTCGAAACAGAGTTTAATCCTCGTTATTTTATTGATGGCCCTTACGGAAAACTTGCCACAGACTGTGCTGATGCGGTGTATGCCGCTCGCGTTATCTTCTCTTACGAAAACAAATTGCCTTTCGTAATTAAGAACCCCTATGGAACGGGTTACTATACTAATAAGACTTCGAACTATGATTCAAAAAAAGAAGGTAAAGAACGCGTAAGAAGCTTCTTGTACAATATCTTTGACCAGACAAGTACAAAAAGTCTTCCGAACGATACTTATCCTGTTGCGATTAATCGCATGAACGTTCGCTCGGGAACAGTTTGGTTAAGACCTTCGCGCGAAGAAGAATTTAGTTTAGCTCGAATCTTCGGCGGTAAAGATCAGCGTCCAGGCCATACCGACCTTGTAAAAAGTGTTTCTCGTGAAGGTGTAGTGACTTTGATTGGTTCTACTGTGCCGTCCGCAGTACGCGAATTAAAAGAAGTTACTGACTTCTATATTCTTCCAGAAATAAAAGTTCAAACGGGATTGCGCAATTGGAAGTGGCCAGAGCACTACAACCTAAAAGAAAACCAATTGCCAGGTTATGGCGTAGACCAATACGAAATGGGCGCGCAAATGTCGAATCATGGTGAGGCGGGTCCGCAACAAGGAAGTAAAACAGTTCAAGGTTGGTCACAGGCTTTAAGAGAAAAATTAGCCTTAACCAAAGAATCCAAAGGAGCTTACTTAACTCGTTTAGCAAAAAACTTCTGTGTTCTTGTTAAAGAACGTGTAGCGATTGTGGCTTCAGGAGAAAAGTTAAGAAACCGCATGGGTGGATCTTGCATGGATTACGCTCAGTGGGATAACTATTCGACTCCGGGTCGGGATCAAATGGTTGTGAAGAGTTTGAAAAAGTTGATTGCGGAAACAAATATGTTCCCTTTCTTAAGTCGCAGTTCAGTTGAAAAAACTCGTCCTTACTTAGAAACTTGCGGAACTTTAGAAATCATTCCAGGTCGCATTGTGGATTACACAGAGCTAGCGATTCGGTACTCTGAAGATCTTATCAGCTCGGATCCAAATCATCCGATTGAAGCGCGCTGGGGTGAAATGCAAAAACCTCGTTCGACTTGCGCTTACAAAGAACAGTAATCAGGCGGTAAAGCCGTCGGCACGAGATTCCCTCCTAAAAAGCCTTCGTTCCTCGCAGAACGAAGGCTTTTTTTTCGTGGCGGCCCCCCCTTGCCAAGGGTGTGGCACCCGGTCCTGTCCTGGCCGTTTTTGGCCAGGCCCATTTTTGTCACTGTCTAAAACTTATTTAATGAAACCCTCAATGTCTCGAGAAGGGACTGGCACCTAACTTGATAGAAAAGGTGTGATGAGGTTTTATATGCTATTGAATGGTGTGTTGTTGCGCTCGTTTGCTATGGGTTTAGCCGTGGCTTTAATGGTCCCCCAGTTAGGTCACACGGCTGGAGAGTCGTCCGTTATTGAAGGTTACGTCAATCGCCAGGCCCTGATCCCGATGATAAAACCATCATGGGGTAATTTCATTTTGCATACGGATACCCTGAATATGCTTTACGCTCAGCGTGGCTATCAAGCCGTGTGGATTGGTGCCAATGGTGCTCCTAATGAGATGGCTTTATCCTTGCGTACGGTGCTGTTAATGGCGGATCGCCATGGTTTGAGCAACTATGACTATTGGGATCAAGAGGTGGAGAATCTTTTTAAGGCTGCGCAAAACAATACAAAAAACTGGATTACATTCGAGTTGGCCGCGTCTGAAGCCTTAATCAGGTACGTCAGTCACTTGCAAAACGGTCGTACTGACCCTGAGCAAATTGATACAGATATTAAATTTAAGAAAAAGGAATTTACGGATTATGCGGAGCTGAACTCGGCATTGGGTTACGGTCCTCAGGCGTTGATGTCGGCATTGGATGCTATGGCTCCGCTGAGTTCACGTTATAAAGATCTTATGGATCTTTTGGTGCGAATGAAAGAGATCAAAGCCAAAGGCGGTTGGGCCACTTTAAACTCGCCTGGATTCATCCTAAAAAAAGGGGTGAAAGATCCTGTCATTAGTGCCTTAAGAAACCGTCTAAATCAGTTGGGTTACACGGTGTCCATGGCTGGTGGCGATACGTTTGACCAAGAACTCGTGGATGTGGTGAAGGTCTATCAATCTATGAATGGTTTGACCGCCGATGGAATCATTGGCACACGGTCAGAGGTTTTGCGGGCATTGAATTTCACGGTTAATCAGCGTATTGCGCAAATTGAAGTGAGCTTAGAAAAGCTGCGTTGGTTACCTAAAAATCTGGAGCAACGGCATATCTTCGTAAATCTAGCGACAACAGAGTTTCGTTTGTTCGATAATACAGGCAAGGTCTTTCATTTTAATACCGTCAACGGCCAAGCATTTCGCCGCACCCCTTCAATGCGGGATACAATTACGTTTGTAAACTTGAATCCTTATTGGACCGTGCCTCGCAGTATCGCGATCAAAGATAAGCTGCCATTGTTAAAGCAAGACAGCCAATACTTAGAAAAGCATAACATGTTGTTGGTTGAGGAATCGACAGACCAAGTAGTTGATCCTTCGACTATTGATTGGAAAAGCATGACCGCGCGTAATTTTAGTTATTACATCCGTCAGCTGCCGGGACCTGATAATGCTTTGGGAGTTGTGAAATTTCCGTTGCAAAATCCTTGGGCGATTTACATGCATGATACCAATGACAAGTCGCTCTTGACGCAAAGTAAACGTCATCTGAGTTCGGGCTGTGTGCGTTTAGAGCAACCGTTGGATTTAGCGGCGTACTTATTGCGCGATCAGGCGGGTTGGAGTCTAGAAGAAATCAAAGCGTTCGTTCCGTTGAATGACAACGTGATCCCAGGCGAAATTGACAAGAAAATTTTCTTAAAGAAACCCATGCCAGTGTACTTCTTGTACTTGACGGTGGAAAAAACTGACGACGGCAAAATGCGTTTTGTTGATGATGTGTACGGGCAAGACACTCGTGTTAGTAAAGCTTTGCAAAATAAAAAAACTTCGAACGAGCTGTTCTAAGGAGTGCATGTGAAAAATTGGATGATGACTACAGCTTTAGTGATGTTTGCAAGTTTGGCCCAAGCGCAATCGATGGGCTTTTTGCAGGTCAATGGTCAGCCAGGTAGGTTTCAAATCTTTCAAAAAGTGAAAGCGGTGCGCTGTGTGCTGGGCCAGCGAGGAACTTGTGACGCTCCTGTATTCTTTAACTTGAACACGCCCCAATCGGTGCCGCCGGGAACTTACTTAGTGGGATTTGAAAACTCCCTCTACCCAGAACCGGTCATCGTGGATGCTGGAGGAAATACCACACTCGCTTTGGAAACGGTGGCGGTGCCGACACAGGTGCGAGGTGCAAAAATTCGCGCCTTCCGTGATCTGTCGACGTTAGTTGAACAGAAGAAAATTTACTTAACGATGTTTGCGATGAATCGCCATTTTTTCCGTTTGGATAAAGAGAATTTCGGTGATCTTTATTTAACCGGAGCCTGGGATCGAGATTATGTGCAACGTTTTACCTATGAAGTGTGTCCTCGTCTGGATTCTTATGGCGAAACGGCAGCTGCGGCTCGCAATGTCTGTAAAGCGTGGAACGCGGCGAAAGAGCCCAATGGTTTGCGGGATCTTTTTAACTTTAGTAATGACGGTACTTTTCAAGAGATGTGGGTGACTTTTCCGGGTGATGTGATCCCTTCAAAACATCCACGCTATTTGGTTTCGGCGCCGATGACAGAGGCCGATACGATTGCGGTGTTCCCTGGTGTTTACCGCTTCCAGGCCGAGGGTAAGACGACTTCGGTCGCGGTGAGGGTGGGAAGTGTCCCGCAGAATTCTTCATTCTTTGGAATTTCGTTGAACACGCTGAAGTCTTTCATTAGCCTGGACGGGGAAGACTGCTCGACAGCCCGCACGTGGAAAACAGAGTCACGTGCGTATTGTAAAGACGACCGTTCGGAAGGTTGCGATCGCGTAACGGCGGAGAGCTGCGAACCCATGTAAGGATAGGGGTTCATGCGTAAATTTTTAGTTAGCATTGTCTTTCTTTTCGGGTCTTCGTTTGTGGGGGCCCAAGGGCTTTCGCCGATGGCAGTTCCGGGTGCGACCTTGAAGCAGCCCGTTTCGATTTCTTATGAAAATGTGATCAAATGCTTTCCGGAACTTCAGGATGAACGGTTGTCCTTTAAGGTCGACCTGAATCAGCTCAAGGAAGTGATGGACGAAAAATTCATCACCTCACAATCGCAGCTGCGTCAAAGAAAGGTCCAGTACCTAGATGCGGAAAATCAGCTAATGAATTTGATTTTGCGCACAAAGTTTTCAGGCTCGAAAAGGGTCCAAACTGAGCTGACGGTCCAGATTGTGGATGAAAAAGGTGTCGTCACGGACGCAAAGCTGACGGACAATCAGCGCATCAATCCAAAGCAAGAAATCATCAATAACTTTCTTCTGAATAGCGTCATTAAATCTGACGAGTATTCATACAATGACACGAAGCTTAATGAGGTTTCAGCCAGCTATCGACGGAACTTTAAAGACATAGAAGAGATTGAGCTTGTTGATAAGGCAAAAAAACGTTCGATCGTCTGCGAAAAGAAGAGTGATCTCGGCATTATATGCACTTGTACTAAGAAATAAATCTGTTGAATCTGGGCTTTTTCGCGCTATACTTTTATTTGTGTTGTTCTAGAATTTTTCTAGAGTTTTAGAAGGCTTAGAGAAGTAAAAGGGCTGAAAGTTTTTTTGCGGGCTCTAATTTGGTTTTTTGGCGATTTGTGGCCATTTTGATTGTGCAGCTGAGGTGCTAGTGACATCTGATAAACAAACCTACAATTTTCTAATTGCGGGTGTCCCTTACAAGCTTAAAACATCTCATGACGATGCGACGGTGCAAGAGCTCGTCGACTTTGTGAACAGTAAAATGAATCAAGCCCTGTCCATTACTAAAAACGGTTCTTTCCAAAACGCTGCGGTTTTGACAGCGATGAATTTGGCGGAAGAATTGATCCTTCTAAAAAGAAAGGCGCATCGCGAGCTGGAAAAGCTTGAAGAAAAAGCGTTGCAACTTTCTGTTGATCTAGAAAATTCCAAGAACAACGGCAGAAATTGAACAGCTGACTTTGTTTTAACGTCTTGGAGTATCCATTGTCTGTTTCTTGGAGCTCTAAAAAGGAATGTCGTTCCTACTTTAAATCTCTTTGCGCCCATGCGTTTGCGCAAGGTCTTGTTCAAAATCAGCAGCAGCTAGATTTTCATTTGCGGCGCTTTTTGCAATCGCAAACGGGAATTTGGGGAGCCTATCGGGCCTTGCCGGAAGAAGCGCAAGTAGAGGACGCCATTGCTGTCCCACACTTGAGCTGGGTTTTTCCGCGGATGCGCGAAGGATTTTTGGAATTCTTTGAGGCACAAGAATTTGTGTCAGGACCTTACGGGGTGCGCGAGCCTTCCGCAGATTCGCGCCAAAGAAATCTTCCAGAAATTCAAGGACTGCTAATCCCAGGTTTAGTGTTTAATAAGAATGGCAATCGGTTAGGAAAAGGAAAAGGGTTTTACGATAAAACTCTTTCAGCCTACCGGGGAATAAAAGTCGGTATCTGTTTTGATTTGCAAATATCAGAGACCGCACTTCCCACCGAGGCCCATGATGTGACGATGGACTTCCTTGTCACAGAATCGGGACTCATCGATTGTCGAAAGTATCAGGAGTAAGTATATGGAATTTGTCATTGCCGCAATCGTCGGCATATTTGTGGGCGGAGTCATTGTCTTTGTCGTGAAACGTTTGCAGGATGAAAACAGCAAAAAATCAGCGCGCATTGAGGCCGAACGTATTATCAATCGCGCAAAATCAGAAGCTGCAAAAGTAAAAAAAGATTCTGAAACCAAAGCGAAGGATTTTGAAGCGCGGGCGCGCAAGAATGTCGAAGCGGACATTCACAAGCAAAAATCCACACTCAAAAATAAAGAGTCTCAGTTAGAGCGCCGTTTGAAAGAGGTCGATGATCAGTTCAAACAGAAAATGGAAGAAAACGAGCGTTACCTGAATACGATGAAAGATCGCGAAGAAAAGATCGCCATTTCTGAAACACGTATCAAAGAGCTAGAGAAAAAAGGCGAAAACCACATTCTTGAACTCAGACAAAAGTTAGAGTCCGTAGCGGCCATGTCCCAGGACGAAGCTCGCCGTCAGTTGCTGTCCGCGTTGGAAGATGAAGCCAAACAAGAAGCAGCAAAAAAGATTTCGCAAATTGAAGAAGAAGCCAATAAAGAAGCTGAAAAGAAATCAAAACGCATTCTGGCGACGGCTCTTTCAAGATTTGCTTCAGAGTATACTTCAGAACGTACAGTCAGTGTCTTGGCTCTGCCAAGTGACGAAATGAAGGGTAAGATCATTGGCCGTGAAGGCCGTAATATCCGCACCTTGGAAGCACTTTGTGGTGTGGACTTGATTGTTGATGATACTCCAGAGGCTGTGGTTATTTCTGGTTTCGATCCGGTTCGTCGTGAGCTGGCGCGCAGAACAATTGAAAAGCTGATGGAAGATGGTCGTGTGCATCCGGCACGCATCGAAGAAGTCGTAGAAAAGCAACGTAACGAACTGATGAAGTCTTTAAAAGAAGAAGGCGAACGTCATGTTATGGAGCTTGGCATCCCGAACATGCATCCTGAATTAATTAAAATTATTGGTGGTTTGAAATACCGTTCTTACCAAGGACAAAATGCTTTAAATCAGTCACTCGAAGTGGCGCAGATTGCGGGTTTATTAGCCGGTGAGATGGGCGTGAATGTGAAGCTTGCACGTCGTGCAGGTCTTTTACATAACATTGGTAAAGCCATCGATCATACTTCTGAAGGCAGCTATGCCTACGTGGGTGCTGAGGCCGCGAAAAAGTACAATGAATCTGAAGACGTTTGTCATGCGATTCGTGCCCATGACGAAGAAGAAAAACCGCATTCAATCCTGGCGTGGATTGTCCATGCGGCCTTCATCCTTTCGACTTCTCGTCCAGGGGCGCGTCGTCCACAAATGGATTCATTCATCCACCGCTTGCAAGACCTTGAAAGCATCGGCAACAGTTTTGATGGTGTTCTTAAGACACTGGCGTTGCAGGCCGGTAAAGATGTGCGCGTTCTAGTTGAAAGCAGCAAAGTCACTGATGATCAGGCGATCATGCTTTCTCGCGATGTGGCTCGTAAGATCGAAAGAGAAATGCCACAAGCAGGACAGGTCAAAGTCACGGTCATGCGTGAGACTCGCTCTGTAGAACACGCGCGCTAAAGGATTGTGCCCATGAGTTTTTTGAGTCCGCAGGAACAGTTAGAAAGAATTAAATTCGGCGTTGCAGAGTTCATCAACGACGAAGATATGCTTAAGAAACTTAAGAAGGGGAAACCTTTAAATATTAAGTTGGGTGCGGATCCGACTCGTCCTGATATTCATATTGGGCACACGGTAGTTCTAAATAAATTAAAAACCTTTCAAGATTTGGGTCACAAGATTCACTTCTTGATTGGTGATTTCACCGCGATGATTGGGGACCCTTCTGGGAAAAACACCACGCGTCCGATGTTGTCGCGTGAAGAGATCGAAGAAAACGGTCGCACTTACGCAAAACAGATCTTTAAAATCTTAGACCCTGAAAAAACCGAAATCGTTTACAACTCTTCGTGGATTGGTAAGATGACGCCAGCGGAATTCATTCGCATGACGGCACAATACACGGTCGCACAAATGCTTGAGCGCGACGACTTTACGAAGCGCTATAAATCAGGGACTCCGATTGGGATTCATGAATTTATTTATCCTCTGACTCAAGGTTACGATTCGGTGTTCTTAAAGTCCGATGTCGAGCTGGGCGGTACAGACCAAAAGTTCAATCTTTTGGTGGGACGGGCCATGCAGTCCGCTTATGGACTTGAAGGACAGTGTGTTTTGACGATGCCTATCCTTGAAGGGATTGATGGCGTTCATAAGATGTCGAAGTCTTTAGATAACTATATTTCGGTGGTAGACACTCCGAAGGACATGTTCGGTAAGACCATGCGTATTTCTGACGATTTGATGTATCGCTGGTACGAGCTTTTAACCGATATCAACAGTCATGGGCTTTCGCAGTTGCGCACAGATGTGGCGGAAAAACGCAAACATCCCCGTGATGTGAAAGTGGCCTTGGCAAAATTCTTGATCAAACGTTTCCATTCAGAAGCGGCAGCGCAAGCGGCAGAAGATGAATTCAACCGCATCTTTGTTGAAAAAGGTTTGCCGGATGAAGTTCCTGATTTTGCTGTGGAGGCTGAAGCCCAAGTGGGTTTGGTAGCCTTGATGGCCAAGGCAGGATTGGTCGCTTCCAACGGGGAAGGCACTCGCTTAATCCAAGGGGGCGGAGTGCAAATTGATGGCGAAAAAATTTCTGATCCACGTTTGAAGTTGGATCTAAAGTCGGGCGCAAGTTTTGTCCTGCGCGCCGGAAAAAAGAAATTCGTAAAGATCGTGGTTCGCTAGGTCTTTTACGAAAACATAGGATTTGAGTTATGAAAATTAAGTTCCTTCCGCAAAATGTTGAAGTCGAGGCAACCCCTGATAAAAGCCTTTTGCAAATCGCGACGGAAAACCATTTGGAAATCCGCTCTATTTGCAAAGGTGTCCCATCTTGTGCCGAGTGCCGCGTGCGCATCACAGAAGGCGAAGCGAACGTTTTGCCTCCGACAAAGGCTGAATTGAGTCTTATTGGGACAAATCACTTTATCGATGGCCGCCGTTTAAGCTGCCAAGTTCACTGTTACGGCAACGTGACTGTGGATTTGACGGAACAAGTCGAGCGCGCTGAAAATCAAACCAAAAAGATCCGTGGTTTCCGCTCTAACAAGCATGTCGAATCCAAGGCCGTGAACGATACAATTCTTTTGGCGGAAAAAATGGAAGACAAAGAGACTAAAGAGCCAAAGGATCAGCCGGCTCGCGAACCACGCCGAGAGCATCACAAAGAGTCCCATAAAAACAAGAAGTAGGTCTTTGGTCGAGTGCGCCTTCGCCGTAAAAAAACCGATAAGTTCGGTGAATGTCACACAAGATTAATTACCGAGAACGCGGTCAAGGACCATTGCTTTTATTGCTCCATGGATATGGCGGCTCGGTTCACCATTGGGAAAGTGTTGCCCAGTCCCTAGAGTCTCAATTTCGCGTGGTGGTCCCCAACCTTAGTCATATTTATCTCAGTACGGACAAGATTTTTTTTACTGTGCAAATCGAAATTTTAGCTAAATTTATTCGCGAAACTTTTCCCGCAGAAAAAATCATTGTGGCCGGATTAAGCTATGGCGGAGCGCTGTCTTGGGGGCTTTCGTTGCAGCATCCGCAACTGGTGCAAAAAATGATTTTGATCAATCCCATGATCTCTGATCCGGTTCGCCACTTTCTGCCGAAAGAGTTGAAATTCTTTTTTTCGATTCCATTGAATTTGAAAAGCATCTATTTGATGCTGGCGACCCCCATGGGAAAAGTGTTTTTAAAAAGAGCCGCGCAAATTTTCAGAGACGAGCGCAGTGAAGGTACGGGGGCTTTAGAAAGCTTAAAGGGCCGTAAGTTGCTTTTCGTTTCGCACATGATCCATCATTTTTCGTGGATTTTACGTTCTGAAGATTGGGGCTTTTGGCACGGCAAACTGCACAATCATCGCGGCGAATGTCGCCTGATTTTTGATCAAGATGATCTGTTATTTAGCGCTGATTCTTATTTGAAGTTTGCGGCGCACATCGGTTGTGTTGATGTTATTGCTCTATCAGATGCCGGTCATATCGCGATTAAAAGCCAACCGGAAATTATTGCCAAGCTCATCGAAGAATACATTCGTGAAACCAGGGCTGCTTAAAAAAGAAACGGCAAAGGTTGCCTTTGCCGTCTTCATATTTAATTTTTGCATTCTGTGCTTAAACGTTAAAGCTTGATCCGCAACCACAGTGTTTTGAAGCGTTTGGATTGTTAAAGACGAAACCTTTGCCATTCAAACCGCCAGAATATTCTAGGGTCATGCCTAAAATGTACAACATGCTTTGCGAATCTACGGCGACTTTTTGGCCATGAGATTCAAAAATTTTGTCGCCTTCACGCATATCAGATTCGAAATGCATTTTATAAGACAATCCTGAACAGCCACCTTTTTTAACTTCTACGCGAAGAAAAGCGGCATCGTCTTTGCCTTCTTCTTTTTTTAATGAAGCTAACTTTGTCGCAGCTTCTTGAGAAATTTGAATCATGGTGACTCCTTATAGATATTAAAATCAAGGGCAGTATAGCACACCTGTCAAGCGCAGGGGAGCCTGAAACGTCCATCCGGGGTGTGTCCGTAAGGTGTCGAAAATACTTATTTTTTCCCGACGGTCGCGTTTTTTAGGATCGTCACAGCTTCCGCCAGCTCCTGTTGCGTGGTCCATCGCCCCAGGGAAATCCGTAAAGAGCATTGAATTTCGGCGGGAGAAAGGCCCATCCCGGCCAAGACGTGACTAATTACCATCGCCCCCGTGCCACAGGCCGAACCGGTGCTGACCCCGAGCTTTTGCAAATGAGGCAGTAAGGTCTCGGTTTTAAATCCCGGCAAAGTGATATTTAAATTATTAGGTGCCCGGTTTTCTTCAGATCCATTCAAGCGAATTCCTGGAATAGTTTCTTGCAATTGCTTCCAGAAAAACCTGCGCAGTTCTGTAAGGCGCGCGCGTTCTTGTTCTAAGTTGTTCTGACAAATTTCCGCAGCCGCGCCAAAGCCAACAATGCCCGGGACGTTAAGAG
>JABWCO010000091.1 GCA_013360185.1 Bdellovibrio sp. | reverse complement strand
TCATAAGTCGAAATAACCAAAAAAACGCAAATATATGACATTTAGAACCTAAAAGTGCGATTTATACTATATTTAGACCTAAAATTGATATAAATATGGTTTTCATACTAAAAAATGTGTAATTTTAATACTAAGTACCTATTTTTGAGAAAATTGGTATTTTTAGACCTAATTTTGATAATATATAGAAAATATGGAACCAAATACTGATATATCTAATTTACTCCCACCTTTGGTCTTTCCGGGCAAATCCGCGAAGGAGAGGAAGCATATTGCTGACTTAAAGGAACAAGGGAGAATTAGATCTATCGGTCCTAAGCTATATACATCCGTTCCGGAGAACATGGTCGAGGCAGTTGTGCGCAGCTCATGGACGCTCATCGTGTCGAAGTTATTCCCGACAGCTTTAATATCCCATGTAACTGCTCTTACCTATCTTCCGACGAAGAACGGCGAAATTTTTCTGACCGCGGCGACTAATCGCAACCTAAAATTGCCAGGGCTTACGATCAGATTCATGCGGGGTGCTGCTCCTGTTGAGGGTGACGTAGATTTTCTGGGAATGAAAGCCTCGAGTTTCGAAAGAGCTCTGCTAGAGAATCTCGCAGCAGCAAAAGGAACTCTTAAAGACAGGGCTTTATCTCAAGAAGAAATTGAATCACGATTAGAGGATATTCTTCGTCAAAAGGGTGAAGAAGGATTGAATAGCGTCCGAGATAAGGCCAAAGAAATTTCAAAATGGCTAGATATGGAGATTGAGTTTAAACGTCTTGATCGCATTATCGGAGCACTTTTAGGAACTAAGCCGCGTGAGACACTCTTAAGCGAAAAGGCAATAGCTCGTTCACAAGGTTCTCCATTTGACTCGAAATGTTTTGGTAGACTTGAAATTCTGTTCGCGCATTTACGACATTTACCTTTAAAAGAAATTAAAGAGACTAATAAATCTCCGTCGCACTTTAATAACAAAGCTTTCTTTGAGGCCTATTTTTCGAATTATATTGAAGGAACCATCTTTGAAGTAAAAGAAGCGGAACAAATTGTATTCGACAAAAAGGTGTCAACATCACGTCCAGCTGATGCACACGACATAGTTGGGACTTATAAGATTGTTTCCGATCCAAATGAAATGCGCCGTCTTCCCAAAAGCGCACAGGAGCTGGAAGATATAATCAAAGGCAGGCACAAATTTCTCTTTGAGGAGAGACCAGAGATTGTGCCTGGAGAGTTTAAGACAGCAAATAATCAAGCGGGATCAACGGTCTT
Source organism: Bdellovibrio sp. (assembly GCA_013360185.1). GTDB lineage: Bacteria > Bdellovibrionota > Bdellovibrionia > Bdellovibrionales > Bdellovibrionaceae > Bdellovibrio. The sequence continues at coordinate 13,497 of JABWCO010000091.1, read as the reverse complement.
CGTTCATCCAGAGTATGTTAAGGGAACACTGCAAAAGGGTTTTGATCTTTATCAGAGTTTGCCCGCGGGACTTGCTCGAGCAATTTATATTCAATTTCTCATTTCAGATATTCATCCATTCAACGATGGAAATGGACGTATTTCCCGAATAATGATGAACGCCGAACTGTATTCTCAAGGGCTTTCAACTATCATTATCCCTAATGTTTATCGAACTGATTATCTTTCTAATCTGAAAGCTCTGAGTAGAAGATCTGACCCTGAAAACTATGTACGTATGCTTTCAATTGCCCACGAGTTTTCGGCTTTGGATTTTTCTGATTATCCGGTAGTAAAAAGCCTAATTGAATCAAAAAACTGGTTCCGAGAATCAGACGATGCAAGATTAATTCGTTAAAAATTAAGTCGTCGATCAGGTTATTTCAGATGCATGCGCCCTGTTGGGCGAACTCATTACAAGTACCTATTTAACGCCAAGATTTTCCTCTATTGGGCTCGAGCTCAAATATCGATTAATTCAATCTGAGCCTGCCATGCTCAATATAATCCAAAACCGTATTTATCTTATAGCAGCCTGCCAGAAGGCTCTAAGTCAGACCATTTAGTAAATGTCCGGAGGTTAGGCGCGTTATGACAATAGGGATTGGTAAAAGTGCCACCCTTACAAGGTGGATGTCGCAGGTTCGAATCCTGTACTCCCTACCAAATAAAACCCAAGCCAAAAGCTTGGGATTTTTTTTGCCCAAAATCTTCAATGGCGTCTATTTAGCGCCCCTTTTGCTCTTAAGTTGTACAAATGTCAGCTTGAACATCGTAATTCGGCACTAAGATCGCAGGTTGGTCTTCAATCTTGAGATTTTTTGGTTTAGGAATTTTGTATGTTTCTATTTCATCGGTGCGACAGTCTATCGGTATATTGGTCTGAAAATAAATAAAGTCTTCGTCTGCAAATCTCGCTCTTTGCGATACTTTATCTTCATTGGGAGTTACTGAAAATGGCGACATCAGTTCTGTATTGCCGATCTTTAGAGTAACAGCCGTCTTAAGGCTTTTTGTTTCTTTGATCCAATAAGTTGTGACATCATAGTGGCGTGGTCGATTGTTTTCGTTGCCGGAACCAGACAGTTCATATTCTTTTAAAATTTTTGGGTAGAGTCTTTCAATTTTCCACACGTCTTTTTTCTTTTCTACGACTTTGTAAACTCGCTGAAGGGTCTCCTCTATTAAAGGAGTAGATTGGTCACAAGCTTCTAAACTAAAATCAGAGTCCTTTAGGGTCTCGTCGTAGTAGACGGGAATTTCTTCTCCTGAAGTGCAAAAAATAAATGGGGAGTCCTGAGCCGCTGTGAAGTCCAAGACCTTTGCATTTTTCTCCAAATCCGAGGAATCAAAAACCAACTTACCTTCTGATATTTTGAATAGAACTGGACCGAAATAGGTGATCTTTTCTAAAACAACATTGTTGTATGACCAAATATATTCAGGCTGTCTTTTCTCGTCAAAAGAGACACACAAGCCGTCGAAGAAGTGACCAGAAAACATTTTTAAATTTTTACCGCTCACACACGCTTTTGTGGCTCGCGCATCAGTGTCGTGAATCGAATAGTTTGTGCCGAAGAAAATCGGTGAGTTCTTATCAAAAGTTATTCCCGCAAATTCGTATGAGGCAGGGCAGTTAAATCCCTTTAGGTCAGCACTGTTTGCTCTTAGGTAAACAATGCAGCCCCTTTTTAAAGGAATGTTATCGTAGGCAACGTCGGCTGTAAGTACAAGGCGACAGTACCCATTAAGAAAGAGACCCCGGTCCTCCGCGGATGCCTTTTCAGGCTCTTTGTCTTTATCACAATAATAGTTTTTGTATTGGGAGGGATCTAATTTTTCCGACGGAATAGGCTTTTTTGCCATATAGGAATTCTGAAGGTCGGGGGAAGTAATCATCCTGACGAGTGTCCAAGTTGGAATATTAAATCCGTTTGATTTCCAAGGAATAGGGCTGAGCACTGTTTGTAATCGGCCATCGCTCTCAAAGGTTAGAAAGGAATTTGCTGGAGCCGTAAAATCACCAAAGTCGTATGGCAAAGCTGTCGTGAGGGAATCCACGAATGAAGCTCCCTTAAAAGATGCGTAGAAAGTTACGCGCGTTCCTCGCTTTGCGGTTATCGATTTATGTGTTATCTGTGAAGTTGAGAGGTTCACTAAATCAAATGCAGTATCTTCTGCGAGCACAATCGATCGCTCAAAGTTCACAATGGAGTCCTTGAGAGCTTTTATTTTTCGATTTCCTAGCTTTTCAAAAAGAACATATTGGTCGCTTTGACTGACTCCTGATTCGGGATATTCCTTAGGGTAAAAATTAGTGCTATAGAAGCCGTAAATGGGAGAAAAAATCGCTCCTTTATATCTATATCCGTTTTTGGGCTCGATTTTCTCAAGCTTATCCATTTGATAAACACTTGCTTTGAAAAGGGTCCCTTTGAGAAAAATCAACCCGGGATCAATTTCAATTGCATCTGAGGTTTGTTCAAACACTGCGGAGTCCGAGTCGCCTCGACTCATTCCTCTTTCATTAGCAACACGCTTAAGGTCTGGTCGGTCAAAAAATGTTCCGGGGCTAATTTTAGCATTTTCTGGCAAAGCTCTTGAAGCACATAAAATAGAAAAAACTATTAAAGTAAAATATTTCGTGTATTTTGATAAAAACATTATTTTATTTAATAACGATTGATCCAATGTATGCAATATTTTTATTTGGACGAACTTCTTAAAGAAGGCAGTGCCTTACAGATTTTGACTGCATTTCTTTTTATATCTTGTGCAGTTTGTGCAGGGAGCCTGCGCAGAATTTCCATAGCGCTCAAAGTTGTGCTGACTTTTAGTTTTTTATTCTTAGCCTGTGATGAACTGTTGATGGTGCACGAATGTGCTAAAATATACTTATACAACTCCCCGAATTTGCGATTTTTGGGTGGCGAGGTCATGCCGCTTTATCTGGTCAGCTCAGCATTTATATTGTTTTTATCTAGAAAATCATTTTGCTGGGATAGAAGAAGCCTAGTCAGTTTGTCGGCTGCACTGATTTTGGCCTTCGTTGCCATTGGTATTGACGTATTCAATGTTCGAGGAGTATTTCCCATTGTCGAAGAGTTTTGTGAATTAGGTGTTGGCAGTGCCCTCATGCTTTTTTTGTATAGACAACCAAGGCAGAGGATCAATTTTTTTATATTAAGCGCCAGTTGTGTGGCCTTCGTGATACTGATATTTCCGATTTCTTTTTCGAAGCCCTTGCTATGTGAATCGATTTACAAAATTCGTGGAGTAAAGTATTGGGGGCCCTTTCCTTATCAATAGTCTTTGAAAGCGTTAAGTCCTAGGTCTGGTTGGCACAGCTTCTTATCCCTCATTGGAGGGATGTACGCTTATCGATATGCTTGTTAAAATTCTGTGTAGTGACCAGGAAGGTCGCATGTACATCTGGAATTTTTTGGAGGGCATTTGCAAAGGATTGCTTGGGCTTTTGCTGTGGTTTTGTGTTTGCCGATATCAGTGTGGGCAGAATCCGATTTTTCAAACTGGAGTGTTCCGGTTAGTGCTTCGGTAGGATTGGGTCAACTAGAAAGCTCGGGCTCTGGGCTGAGCAGTCGCAACATGAATGCGCTGTCCTTAGAGGCTTTACCCGCGTTTAATATTGGCTCTTGGCGTTTAGGTGCGCATCTAGATTATCGGGTTCAAGGTCAACTCACTTCAGCGTCCTCAGTTGATAATACAAATCTTAAAGGTCAGATGTGGCTTGTGGGCCTAGGGGCTCGCTATGATTTTTCCCCTGAACTTTTCGCTCAGGTCAGTACTGATTTTTTTGGCTTTTATAATTTCGATAAAGAAAAAGCCAACGGTGATTTCAACAGCCACGGTGGGTGGCAAGGATATTCGCACAGAGCTTAAAAAGGATGGGGAGCTTACTCACACTGTTGCAGGGACAGTGACTTCAACGATGAAATTATCTTTGCCGGGTAAGCAAGGAAGCTTAGATCATCAAGGGAATTTCCGGCTTTCTGCTTTGCTAGATAGTTCGCAAAGTTTAACAGCTCCGCCAACGGGTGCTTATCGTGCATTTATACAGTCATTAATTGATGGCACAAGCACGTCTGACTTTGAATTTTACAACGGATCTAGTTGGACGTCCCATTCATCCACCTTAGCAAACAGTGTGGTCTTTCCAGCGGGCTATGTGGCCGAAATTATTTCGCGCAATTCCAAAGTGGGCGTGAAAGTAAACACCGCTATCGACACCCAACTTAGATGGTAAAAGGAAAAATCAAAATGAGTCTTTTGAACAAAATAGTTTTAGCCAGCGCAACGATTCTTTTGTTTGTGGGTTGTGGTGTGAATGATGGACATTCGGGGGCAGCTTCAAGCTTAGCCTCTGACTATTTGATCGAGGCCGGCGACGTCGTCGAAAGAGTTGATACCAGCCAAGAATTCCGAGCAGAGTTCACTCACTTTTTAGATCCTGATCAGGTGCGCGTGCGAGGCGTGCAAGGCAAGGGACAGTTAACGAAGTCCTCTGGCGGACAGATTGTTTTAGCGCCTTAAAGAGACCAGGAGAAAGCGCTGTTTCATACGCTTCGGCCCTTGACCCTTCTGATAAACGGGCATAGAAATCTTTCTTTAGCCCCTATCGGAGGGAGTCTCATGAGCCTACAAGAACTAGTTAACGTGCCTGATGAAAAACGCGATCACCAATGGGAAATCGATTTCTTTATGGCGATCACTCAGAGCAATCTTAAATTATTGCACGATGCGCCCCAGAAGGGCCCAGACGGATGGCCTTACCTTTTGGCAGAAACATCACCTGATGCCACAGAGTCGGCGAATAAAATCATGCAGTGGCTGGCTTTAAAAGGTGTGGGCTTAGCCATCAATCCAACAAAAAGCTATCCTGATTATGTTTTTACTTACGGCATGCTTTGGCATTTTAAAGAAACAGGTTTGTTTTACAGAACGGCAGAAGAAGCGCCGGCCGGCACCGTGGAGCTGGAAAAGGGTCAAAAGCTGCATTCAGGGCCACCGACGCCGCAGTACTTGCCACAATACGTGCGCAATATCTTAAAGCAGTTTTTTATCGATCAAGCTGTGCACCGTCCGCGCATTTTGGTGATGAGTGCAGATCGTAAACACTATGACTTGGCATTTTCATTAGAGTCTTTGGGGAATCCTCCGACGAAGGAACACGCGGGCATCGCTGAAGCGATCAGCTGGTTCTTGCCTCCACATTATTCTGTGGTTCTTGTTTCCGAAGTGGGCTTGCCGCCATTCGTTGATCTGGTCTAAAAAAAATGGGCAAGGATTGAACCCTTGCCCATTTTAAATTCTTTTAAAAATTTAAAATTTATTGAAAATGCAATTTGATGCCGTGGTTAGACAGGGCTCTTTCGGAAACTTTCAACAAATCACGTTGTGCAAGTTCTGATTTGTATTGGCTTGCTGCAGGACCGTGGATGTTAGGTTCGCCACGGTAAAGTTTTGATTTACCACCGATAATTTCATTGATGTTACCTACGACGAAAAGACCGCCAGGAACTGTCACACCATTTACAGTGCGAGGACCGTAAAGAGTGAACGAAGCCACACGTTGTTTGTTGTCGTTATAAAAACTTTGTGTGATTGAAATTTCTGGGAAGTTATTCTGTACGCTAGAAAGTTCCCAAGCAAGACCGGCAAGTTTAACGCCTTGGCCGATAGTTCCTGTTTTATCCACGAGGATATACATATTACCTTTGCCAGAACTATTTAACTGCATTTGGTACATTGGACCTGTCACGATTGCTGGGAATCTTGCACCATTTGGTAACGCCGTCACTTCTTGCAAATCAGAGTCAGAGAAAATTTCGAATGAAAAGCCAAGACCAATATTCAAGCGACCATTAGCATCGTTAAAGAACGAGATGTTGCCGTATTTGCCTACTGGAATATCGCCTTCGATACTTGCTTCTACGTTTTCAGAAAAAGTTGTTACGTAATCAAACGTCACCTTATTATTGTTGATACGGATTTTATCAACTAGGTTGTTACCTTCAGTTGATGTTTTACATCCTGAAAGACCCGCGACCATAACACAAGCAAGAGCAAATTTAGCTGTCGTAAACTTCATGCAAACTCCTTAAGTTTTATTTTGCTTAATAGATTTAATCTGAGAATTCGCAACAAGAGGAGGGAATTCCAAAGTGGCATACTTTGGTCTTAACTGATTTCTGGCGATGGGGCTTTTGTGAAACATAAGAGCAAGCTTGCCGAGCAAAATCAGACGTGGTCAGATAGATCTATGTCGAAACTAGATCAAAAAATTTATAAGAAAATTATCTTTGTTCGTCATGGACAATATACGTCTGAACCCAACGAGGTGCTGACTGAAAGAGGTCGGTATCAAGCCCAGATCGCTGCGAAGGTGGTTAAGGAACTAAAGCCTGATAAGCTTTTCGCGAGCACCATGCCTCGGGCGATTGAAACGGCAGCATATATTGAAAAAGAGTGTGCTCTAAAGACTCTGCAAAAAGATTTCTTTCGTGAAGGGATTTTGCCTGGTCTAGAAAAAGTCACCAAGGTTAAAAAGGCCCATCACGTGGCGATGAAGGCGAATAAAGTAAAAGCGGATAAAGCGTACGAGTTTCTTTTTAAAGCACCAAAGAAATCGAAATCCACAGTCGTGGTTGTAGCCCACGGGAATGTCATTCGCTATTGGGTCTGCAAAGCCTTGGGCATTGACCCAAAGAAGTGGGTACACATGGATCTTGAGCAGTGCTCGATCACAACCATCCGAATTGATAATAAGGGTTTTACGACGCTACTAGGGTTTGCCGATGTCGGGCACATTCCTTTAAAACACAGAACTTACATATAAAAAAAGCGCACCGGTTAGGGTGCGCTGTAAAAGCTGTTAATCTAATTCGCCTGGTTGAGGCAAAAGATCCATTAAGCACTCTCGCCAATACTCTGGCGCGTCTTCGCTGTAATCGATGGCTACGTGGAAGCCTTTTTTACCGATCAGCTGAGTCCGGGTAATCACACCTGAGATCTCTAAATTCATTTCTTCAAGATGCATAAAAATGCGATCACCAATAAGTGCATCCAGGGTCAAATTCTTACGTAAAGCCGTGGGAATTAAATCTTCCCTCTTTACCAGTAATAAGAGTCCTGAAGATGATGCTTCGATGATTTCGCAGTTCTTAGCGATCTTTGCAAAGTCATCTAGTGAAGTTATATAAGAAACATGAATGGGAGAAACTTCTTTCCTTGGTGCCACTCTTCTATTTTTTACGCTTCCCATTTTTTACCTACCTTCGAATCAGTTACATCAACATCTGACATTAAACTCTTCGGAAAGCCTGGACCAAAGTTAAGGGAAAAAGTGGCGAGCTGGTAATTTACCAAGAGAAATATTTAAACATCTCAGAGTGAGACATAAATAGCATAAAAAGGGCTTCAGTATTTTATAGAGTGGCCGAGGGACCTCGACCACTGTCTAAGGGACTCTTAAATTGAAAACTGAGAAGGCCAAGTCACCGGCTTGCCACTCGTGATATCCATCATGCGATCCAAAGACGTTTTAGCTTTCAGACGCAAATCTTCTGACAATCCCACTTGCGGTTTTAAAGTCTCAAGCGCGTGCTTGATCTTATCCATGGTATTCATCTTCATGTAAGGGCAGTTATTGCACAAACAACCTGAATCCAAAACAGGAGCTTGGATAAGCTCTACATCAGGGCGCAATTTTTGCATTTGATGAAAAATTCCAGCTTCCGTGGCGACGATGAATTTCTTCGCCGGATTTTTTTGCACTTCCTCTAACAAGCGAGATGTTGAACCAATGACTTGCGCATGGGCCAAGACAGAATCATCACACTCCGGATGCGCGATAACGATAGCATCTGGATGCTGCACGATTAGTTCGTGCAGTCTTTTTGCGTTGAAAAGTACATGCACTTCACAGGCACCTTGCCACAATTCAAACTCGCGACCCAATTTTTTAGACAACCAACGACCCAAGTGCTGATCCGGCCCGAAAAGGATTTTGCGATCTTTAGGAATCGATTCAACAATTTGTTGCGCATTCGAAGAAGTAATAATCACATCAGAAATAGATTTCACTTCCGCACTTGAATTGATGTAGGTCACAGCAACGCCATCTGGATGCTGACGGCGCCAAGCCAAGTACTGATCATAAGGAGCACCCTTAACCAGCGAACAGCTTGCTTCAAGATCAGGAACCAAAACAGTCTTAGTCGGATTTAAAATTTTCACCGATTCAGCCATGAACACAACGCCAGCCAAAAGAATCACATCCTGCTGAACCTCTTGCCCCATCTTAGCTAAATAAAAGCTGTCACCGACATAATCAGCCACATCTTGAATATCACCATCTTCATAATAGTGAGCCAAGATAACCGCATTTTTCTCTTTTTTCAGACGCTGAATTTCAGCCGCAACATCATAACCCATAGACACCTCAGAATTAGTGTACCCCAACGAAATAAAGACAGGGCTCGTATAACATAGCCAAACCCCACGTCAAAGATCATTTGTCACCCGTGACCCCAGGCAAAGTGTGTAGCTCTCCACCCCAGTGTACGAAAAACAAAATTAATTCATTTAAAAGCGCCTACTTAAAATGATTGAGGATTGGCTTAGGGAAGGGAGCTTAGCTCATGACCAAGTTCCGCAGACGAGGAAAAGAGTTACGTAAGTAGGAAAGATAAGAGCGAGCGAGGACTGTTCGAAGGGCAGGAGCTAAGCTCCCTTCCCTAAGCCAATCCGGTCGATCGTTTACAAAGTAGTTCCGCCTTTTAAAACGTGAATAATCGACTTAGAAACCGTCTTTAGAGACTCAAACACACCTTTGCCTTCAGACGCGCATCCTTCAATTTCCGGTGCGTTGTAAGGATTTAAAGCGCTTCTCATCTCTGCCAATGAAGCGACGTTTGGAAGGTCGCGTTTATTGTACTGCATGATCAAAGGGATTTCGCGGATGTCGTAACCTTGTTGTTCCAAGTTACGCTCTAAATTGCGAAGGGCTTCCAAGTTTTCATCCATGCGCTCAATTTGTGAGTCAGCGACGAAAATAACCCCATCAAGGCCTTTAAGGATCAATTTGCGAGAAGCATCGTAAACCACTTGGCCTGGAACGGTATAAAGATGGAAGCGAGTTTTAAAGCCGCGAATATCGCCGACGTTTAAAGGTAAGAAGTCAAAAAACAGAGTGCGTTCGATGTCCGTATTCAACGCCACCAGCTTAGACTTTTGGTCTTCGGCTGTTTTTTGGTAAACCCACTGGATATTTGTTGTTTTACCGCCCAATGACGGACCGTAATACACGACTTTGCAGTGAATCTCTTTAGCGTTGTAGTTAATAAATGACATTACAGCTCCACTCTATTTTGCAGGGCACGACCCATAGTTCTATCATCTATGAAATCGATGTCGCTGCCAATAGGAACTCCATGGGCAATGCGAGAAAGTTTCAAACCTTTCCCTTGAAGTTGCTTGGCAAGGTACAAAATCGTCGTATCACCCTCTAAGTCGGCGTCCAACGCCAGGATGATCTCTTTAATAACCGGACCGTTTCCTTCGATTCCGTCATTTACACGGTTCAAAAGCTCTTGGATTTTTAATTCTTTAGGGCCAATGCCTTCCAAAGGTGAAATTGTTCCATGCAAAACATGATAGCGACCGCGGAAGGCACCCGAGGACTCAATACGCATGATATCGGCGGGTTCCTCGACAATACACAAAGAATCATCAGAGCGATGCGGATCTTCGCAATAGCGGCACAGATCTGCATCGGTGTAATTAAAGCAACGGGGACATTCGTGAACTTCTGCTTTCACACGCAACAAAGCCTCGCTTAAGTTCGCGGGGAATTCGTTGTGTGATCTTAGAATGTAATAAGCCAAACGCTGCGCAGTCTTCGGCCCGATTCCGGGAAGACGGCTTAGTTCATGGGTTAATTTTTCTAAGGCAGATATATGTAACAAAACTACTCCAGCTTGCGCGCCCGCAGGCGCTTCAGCACAGTGGCCGCTCGGCCGATTAGAATCCTGGGATGTTTAAGCCGCCAGTGATTTTTTCCATCTCTTTAGCAGAGACATCTTTCGCAGTTTTCATAGCTTCATTCGTTGCTGTCAAAACTAAGTCTTGCAACATTTCAACGTCACCCGCTTTTAGAACTTCAGGGTCGATAGTTAAAGCAACCATCTTATGATCGCCGTTAACTTTCACTTTTACAGCGCCACCACCAGAAGTTGCTTCGTATTCTTTCGTCGCAAGTTCTTCTTGGGCTTTTTTCATTTTCATTTGCATTTGATTGGCTTGTTTCATCAACTGGGCCATTCCGCCTTGCATACCCTTCATCATAACTATCTCCTTGTGGTTTCGCTTTTTGTTTCCACTATGGATTTAATGTGCCCTTTGAAAATATCTTGGGCCGCTTTCACCATAGGATTCGCGGCGATTTTTTCGCGCAGTTCGTCTTCAGCTAATTGCACCTTTTTTTGCTGCAAAGCTTGGGCGGACTCGCCAACCTGGTCGCGGCTCATTAATACCTCAAAAGAATACCCAGCACCCCAGTATGAATCAATAAATCCTTGCAGTTTTTTACGCACCTGAGTATCGGCCATTTGCTCTTTTAAAAAAGCCAACTTCGGCGGCACGCCCAGGGATAAAAGCTTTCCTTCTTCCTTAGAAAAAAGAAGATTCTCGATTTTCGCGGCAAAAAGGGCATCGTCCTGGCGAACCAGCTCGACAAAGTGAAGCCATCTTTCCATGGCATTGGTGCCAGTGGCAAACTGCGGCTTTTTTGGCTCTTCGACAACCGCCGTCGGCGCAGCTTTGGACGCCACTGGGGCTGAGGTTTTGGTCAGAGGAACTGAAGGTGAGGCTTTGGGTTTTTCCAAAGCGGCTTTCATCGCTTCAAGTCCCGCGGGACCCTCACTGACTTTTTGTGATTCTTGTAAACGCTGATGCCCGGGAGCTTGTGGAACTACGGGCGGCGTATAGTGAGGCCGGGCCCCACCTGCGCTGTGAGAGTTGGGGATGCCATTTTGCAATAACGTTTTTAGATCCACCAACTTCGGCGCAGAAGCCATACGTAGCAACGTCACTTCTAAAACAATGCGCGGGTCTTGCGCGCGCGGAATATCATTAGCACCTTTAAGGGCCATGTCGAAAAGCATGTGGATATCTTCTTCAGACATACGTTGCGACATATCACCTAACAATTGCAACTCGGAATCCGGCAAATCCAAAATCTGCACGGCCTGAGCCTGGGAAACTTTCACCAAAAGCAGATTGCGGATCATCTCGAGCAAATCTTGCGAAAACAGATGCGGTTCAAAGCCTGCAGAGGCAATTTTTTCGATCACCTTCATGATGGCTTGTGAATTGCGGTCAATCAGTCCGTTGATCGTTTCAAAAATAAGAGCCCGATCCGTGAGCCCAAGAATTTCTACAATACTAGTGCGAGTCAAAGGTCCGTTGGCAAAGGTAATAACTTGATCCAACAAACTTTGCGAGTCACGCATGGATCCGTCACCCTGACGGGCGATCACCCAAAGGGCGTCTTCTTCGGCTTGCACACCCTCACGTTCACAAATCACTTTGAGGTGATCGGTGATTTGGCGAGTAGCAATGCGACGGAAATCAAAACGTTGGCAGCGTGATAAAATCGTCTGAGGAATTTTATGAACCTCAGTCGTGGCCATAATAAATACCACGTGCGGAGGTGGTTCCTCGAGAGTCTTTAACAAAGCGTTAAAGGCACTGGTGGAAAGCATGTGAACTTCGTCGATGATATAAATTTTGTATTTTCCACTGGAAGGCATGAAGGCCACAGTGTCGCGCAGCTCACGAATCGCATCCACACCATTGTTGGAAGCTCCGTCGATTTCGATTACGTCAACGCTAGAACCGCCAGCGATTTCCTGGCAGGAAGAGCACTCGTTACAAGGCACGAAGCCTTTGGCATTTGGACAACGTAGGGCTTTGGCCAAGATACGCGCCGAAGAAGTTTTCCCCGTACCGCGAGGGCCGGTGAATAAAAGTGCATGCGGTAAACGTTGATTGTTCAGAGCATTGGAAAGAGTTTGGGTAATATGATTTTGCCCGACTACGTCAGTGAAAGATTGTGGACGCCATTTGCGAGCAATCACCTGATAAGACAAATCTGAACCCCTCAGAACTGCGGAAAAAAACAAAAGCGGCCGGGCACTCCCATATCACATAGTCCCTCGAGTGCCGTTGCTTCCTTCCGGACCTAGCGGAGTTCGTCAAGAAAGCTATTGTATGGGACCCGGCCACGGGCAGGTGTATCCCATGCATACAACTCTTTCAAGCCTCGAAAGGTGCCAGTTTCCTTTTTGAAATCACAGCGCGTCAAAGAGACGTTTTCAGAGGCAAATACTGTTTCAGTCAACCACTTGAAACTTCCCTTCAAGGGCGGACCTGATAGGATACTTTGCAACAGGAGTTTCACATGAGAAATCTTTTAGTTATTTTGGCGATGCTACCGTTTTTGGCTCAAGCGCAATCTGTTGGAGTTAAAGACATTCCAGCGGGTGAAGACACAACAATTGAAATCAAAAAAGGCAAAAAAGCTTCTGACCGGGAATTTGAAATCATCACCGAAGAAGAAGACATCGAAGGTGACGCGGCGCCACTTTTAAAAGACGCTCGTGCGAACTGGAAAAGTGCCTGTGCTGATTGGAAAAAAGAAACTCGCGAAAATCAAAAAGACAGCCAAGTTTTATCGGTCAACTGCGGCAAAATGGAATGCTCAACAGTTTCTATGGAATCTACCTGCCAATCAAAAGGTAAATACAAAATTAAAGTCCAAGTTAAATAAAAAGAATCCTGATTTCTTCGTTGATCGATGCCGCAACAAAGGCCTGCCTCCACTCGCGGAGGGGGCTTTTTTTTCGTCTTCATGAAGTACCTGTAAGGTTTCTCTTTAAAATATTGTTTACTTTCAAGCCTTTCTCACGCCCGCTTTCGTAATGTATTTCACCATTGTCTAGATCTGCCGAAGTTCTAAAGAATCGCATATTAAAAAAACCTTGCGCCCCTTAGCATCGTGTCAGTAGTCAAAAAAATTTGTCACAGAAAAAATCAATTAATAAAAATCCTGAAGAAAGGGAATTGAAATGATTCGAAAATCGCATGTAAGTATTGCGACAGCAGTCGCGGCGTTCGCCACTTCAACAGCACTTCTGTTGTCGGCTTGTAGTAAAATGGATGACGCTTCATCATCGTCACCGTTGACGATCAGCGGGGGGTTCTCTGGAGTTTCTTTGCTGTCTTTAGCGGACAAGGGAGTTGGCACATTTGCGGCGACTGATTACACCGTGGTCTGCTCGATGATGGTGGATCCTTTCACTTCAGGTAACAGTGCTTTAAACTCAAGTGGTGAATTTTCTGTGACAATTGCGGGCGCCTCGGGCCAACCAATTGGTT
>JABWCO010000090.1 GCA_013360185.1 Bdellovibrio sp. | reverse complement strand
CCAGGGCTACTTCAAATATTTTCTTCTTTGGATAATCAATTAAGATCGTCGCAAACTCACGATTTCTAAAACCTCGCTTAAAGGAATGCTCGTCAATACACCTTAGGGCTTCCAGCCTTCATGTTTAAAAAGTTTTTCGTAGTCTAATAGAGCCTTATGAATTTTTTTATGACCACTTTCATATTTACCAATTTTAAAATCTTCTGCTCCCTCAAGGATCAAACCAAGTGTTGGATGGATTGCGGCATCAGCATCGGGCTCAAGTTTACAGGTCTTAAAAATATCATTTACGGTATCTGTTAATTTGTTACCGTATTCTTTTACGCTCTTTAAATCTTCCTTCTTTTTACTCAATTCTTTCATATGATTTAAAATTTTTTCCATCCGCACCTTTAAATCATCTGTTGGCTTAAATTGTTTATTGGAAGAAACTATTTTTTCAATTTTTTTGGAATGACCTGCATGGTGGTCGTGATTTTGGGCATACGCAAAACTCATGACGAATGTTAGCAATGTGACAATAATAAATTTCATAAACACTTCCTCTTATTTAATTAAATACAGATATGAATCAACTAGAGCATGAAGTTCATGCTCTACATTTTCTGGAATTTCAAAAAAAGCTCCAGCTTGAAGGTAAGGATTAGCTAAAACCTTTACCGTTTTTGAACTGTCACTTAAAACAATTTCATCTTTTAAAATTCGTTTCATTTTTTTGTCTCACTATTGTCCTTAAATATTTTACTACTGACTATTTTTAATATCTTCAAAGGCACCTTATCTGTTAAAGCTTGTGCGGACTCTTCTATGATTTTCACTCTCTCTATACTTAAGGTATCCATAAACTTTTTACCGGAAGAAGTAAGCGATAGTATTTTTGCCCTTCTATTATCTTGATCTTCTTTTCTTTCAATCAGGTCTTTCTTAACAAGTTCATCTATCATTCTGCTAGTAGCTGACATTGATAGATTTAAACTTGTGGAAATATCGTTAACATTAACAATGCCCTCTCGATCAATTATGTGAAGTGCTGCAACTTGCGAAAAACTAAGATGCTCTTCACTAACCACAACAGCAAGACGCTCAATTACCTTACTAAAAAGTATCCTTGTGAAGCGCTCAATGGGGGAATTCACTATTCTATTACTCATGCTTCTATCATATGCAATATTTGCACTAATGCAACAATTGTATTTAGGAATATTTATGACCAATGCTAACTATTTAAAAATATTCATATTTTCCATAACACTAGACACTTCTTCTTTGGCTATTGAGGAAGAGATGGCCAAGTCATTAAATGTTTTGACTCTACAGGAGCTGGAATCAGAAATGATAAATCAAGCTTTAGATATCAAGCTTAAGGGCTATGAAGTCGATGCCGCCAAAGAGAAGCGAGCTGCAGTTGCTATAAAATAACATCCAAAAGCAAATTCAGTTCCGCTTTATATTTTACGGAAGCGCCCCTAAGGTTCGATTTCTTAGATTCATGCAAATGATTTAAAGCAACAGCAATAGAGCTTCCATGGGTAAAGTCGACGAGGATGTCTAACCACATACCTCTCTTTGATTTGTCTATTTTTGCTTCTGCCAAAAGGTTCACTATGTGGCCCGTGATCTTTTCAACCTCTACAGAAAAAGCCTCAGGATCTTGGAAGATACAGATCGATAGATTGGGGTGATGAATAACTGTCTGGTGGTATTTCACTAAAAGAAATTCGAATCTTTCCCTAAGGCCTCCCGAGCGAGATTCGTAACTTTGTGTTACTTCACCATACACCATGTCCGAAACACAACGCAGTAAAGCCGACCGATCTGGAAAGTGGTTGTACAATGCCATCGGCGTGACTTTCAAATGCCCCGCAAGACTGCGCATGGACAAAGCTTGGGGGCCACTGGCATCGAGCAAAACTAAGGCCTCTTTTGCAATAAGCTCCTTACTTAAGACCGATTTACCTTTTGGTCGTCCTACATTTAGTTTTGACATATTTTATAATGCGTCTGAAGCAGTCCAGAAGGAAAAGGAGTGGTCTTTAGAAGCTTCAGCGAAATATCTTCGTTTATGCTTCCAAATAAGGAAAGCCCCTGGCCAATAAGCACGGGAACCTGTGTGATGACCAGGTCGTCGATTAAGTTTTCTCTTAGAAAGGACTGAATCACTTGCTCTCCATCGACATAAACATGCTTCCAGCTTTGTTCCTCAAGAAGCTTCATAATTTCCCGTGGGGTTAAATTCATGATCCTTACTTTGTCTGCTAATCTTGCGGGAAGGTCCTGTTGCCGCAAGGTTTTAGAAAGCACGATCACCGGCTTTTCATAATACCACTGCTCCATAGCAGCGACTTTTTCGTAGGTTCCACGACCCATTATAATTCCGTCTATATTTGCCATAAAACTATTATATCCATGATCTTCAGAAGGGTCGTCCCGCTTTAATAACCAGGCGATATCGCCATCCGGCCTGGCAATAAATCCGTCAAGGCTTGTCGCTATGAATACGTGTCCTTTAATCATCGATATCTCCGTTTACGAATAAAATATACACTGTATATTTTATTCGGGTCAAGACGATTATTGCTTGCAAACAGTGACAACTGACAGCTTCCCCCACGTTTAGATAGTTTTCATGACTTAGGCGTTATTCGTCTTTACACTCATTAACGTACCAAATAGTATGTTAAAGAGACGCCCCAAGAATAGGAGACATTTATGAAACCCTTTACCCTGTGCTTATGGTTCGATACCCAGGCCGAAGAAGCGGCCCACTTTTATACTTCCATATTTAAAGACGGAAAGATCGGCGATAAAACTTACTTTGGTAAAGAAGGGTTCGAGTTCCATGGCAAACCCGAAGGCACCGTCTTAACCGTCGAATTTGAAGCCAACGGACAAAAGTTCGTGGCCTTAAATGGTGGGCCTGATTTTAAATTCAATGAAGCGATATCTTTGACGATCACCTGTGAAACACAGAATGAAATCGATGAGTATTGGGAAAAGCTAACCGCAGGAGGCGGCAAAGGTGTGCAGTGCGGATGGCTGCGAGACAAATTTGGTCTTGCCTGGCAAGTAACACCCGAGATCTTATACAAAATCCAAAAAAGTCCGAACTCGCCAAACAAGAGCCGCGCTTTAAATGAAATGTTCCAACAAGTAAAATTAGATATCGGCAAGTTACAGAAAGCTTTTGAAGGATAGGGTTAGTACTATGAAAAGAAAATATCTCGCCGTGTACATTGGAACTCCAAATAGCGCAGATAAAAAGTGGGCACCACTTAGCGAGGCCGACAAAAAACAACGCACCCAGGACGGAATCAGGCTGTGGGGAGAATGGGCTCAAAAATACGCCCAGAATATTAAAGACCAGGGGGCCCCCTTAGGCAAAACCAAGCTAGTGAATGAAAATGGGATTTCCGATACGAAAAATGCGCTGACTGGTTACACCTTAATTGAAGCGGAGTCTCACGAAGAGGCGGCAAAAATGTTCTTAGATCATCCGCATTTTAAGATTTTTCCCGGGGACTCAGTCGAAATTGTGGAATGTCTGCCGATCCCTACCGGACCCTAAAAGCAAATATCGTCCAAAGGGCCTCACGACGCAGTTGATTACCTTTTGGTAGCCGGTACAAATTAAGTGTATGGTGCTTTACGCAATCATGCCTGCAGCCATAAGGGACATTAGCGATGAAAGTATTCTTCATTGTGTTCGGAGTCTTCTGTGCCATAGCCACCTTCGTGATGATCAAAGTCACACATGATGGTGTAAGTATTCGTTCCGCACCGATCATCAGCCCCTCCCCTCAAGGGGACGCTGGCAAGAATATTTCTGTTGCAGTCGTCACCCGTCTTTTTCCGGATTTTCAAAATGCCAGTTACGTGACCATTGGCAGCCCTACTGACATGGATTTGGGCGTACAAGTTATCAACGATCTTAAAAGTACGTATGAAGGACAGTTCAAAAAAAACGTCACCTTGCTAAAAGACGACGGCCAGCTCAGCCTGGAAAAAATCGCCCAGTGCGCAATTCCCTGCTGGATTTTGACGTCCGAAACCCAAGCTCACGAATTGTCTAATCAGAATCCCATCCCACAAATTTTAAATACGCTTCAGGGCATTGAGCACTTCAGCCTTACTTTGATTCCATTTTCAAATGTGCCAGAGACAACCGAAGAGTGCGTTGCGGAAAAGCGCTTAAGCTTACACTGCATCATTCCCCTGTCGATTCATCAAGTTCGTAAGAAATTTAAAGACCCCGCGGTTGCGTATTTTTTTATGCGCAAGTACCAAGACCGTGACTATTTTCTATTTATCCAAACGGGCCAGCTTCGCTAAGACCTAGTCATCGCAGCTAGTTCCACCTGTGGTTGAATCAACCCAGCATCTTGTCGTCGTCACGCACCCTTCTAACCGAAGCCCTCGGCCAAATAGGTTGACTAAAAACATCCAATAGTTTGTGATCTGCACATACGATCAAAAGACCTTCACAAAAGAAGAACAAAGGAAATTCCGATGACACCAAAGCAACTCTGGATCACTGTTGCCGTTTCTGCCACTACGGCCTTGATCGCCGGGACCTTTTACTTCGTTAACAAAAGTCGCCAAAGTTATGAAGTGGTTCTTACAAAAGAAGGACCCATCAAAGAAGCTATCTATGGCTTGGGAACCGTAGCATCTCAGCATAAGTTTTCATTCAAAGTGGGCGTGACAAAAACTATCGAGTCTATAGCCGTCTACGAAGGCGATTTAGTTAAAAAAGGCGATCTTCTTTTAAAATTCACGGATGGCGTCGTTCTGAAATCTCCCCTAGAAGGGACTGTTCTTGATCTTCCGTACAATGCTGGCGAAAATGTGTTTCCAGATCGCGCGGTGATTTCAATTGAGAATCTGCGTTCTTTGTACGTCGAAGCACGCATTGACCAAGAAGGGACCATCCGAGTTAAAGCGGATTTGCCCGTGGTGCTAAGTTTTGAAAACTTACGCAGTCGAACCTTCACGGGCACTGTGCATAGCATTTATCCAAGTCAGGGCGAGTTCGTCGCACGCATTCACAGTGAGAATCTGCCTGCCGAAATTTTGCCGGGCATGACGGCTGACGTTGCAATTGAAGTGGCTCACAAGGACAAAGCCCTATTAATTCCTGTGCGCGCCGTAAACTCTGGCTACGCGTTGGTGCAAAGAAACTTGGGTAAAGAAAAAGTAAAAGTTGAAATCGGACTTTCAGATGATGAATGGGCCGAAGTTATCAGTGGTGATTTGCAAACAGGTGAAAAAGTTCTTATTAAGAGGTAGCTTGTGCTATTTTTAGCGTTCCGTCACATTTTTGCCCGCAAACGCCAAAGTCTGTTAACCCTATTGGGTGTGGCCCTGGGCACGGGAACTTTCGTCGCCTTCGCAGCCATCATGACAGGCTTTCAGGATTATATTATTGATCAGCTTGTAAATAACGATGCCCATGTACGTATTTCTGCAAAAGAAACCTTTTTAAGTTCTGCCACTTTTACTCCACAGGTATTCCCTTCAGCCCAACACGTTTTTTGGATCACACCACCTAGCGGACAAAAAGAGTCTTCAAAAATTACGTATCCACTTTCTTGGTACAGCCGCCTAGAAAAGGATTCTCGAGTTCTTGCCTTTGCACCTCAGCTAAGTTCGTCTGTGATCTTTAGCAAAAGTGGTATTTCAAAAGGCGGCGCCCTTCGCGGAGTCACTCCCCTTTCACAAGTACGTGTCACAAATATCGAAAAGTACATGCTGCAAGGGCGCTTTCAAGATCTGGCTGCCGCTGGAAATCGCGTGTTGGTCGGTGAAGGACTTTTAAATAAAATGGGCGCCCGTATGGGCGACAACCTTTTAATATCAGACGGGCGAAATGCTCCGATACCTTTTAAGATTATCGGCGTATTTAAGCTGGGTATTGTCAATGTCGATGACAGCACAGCCTTTGCGCACATTCGCGACGTTCAGCAAGCGATTCGCCGTCCCAGTGAGATTTCAGATATTGCCATTCGTTTGACGGATGTCGAAGACGCACAAGTCTTTGCCGCCCAGTATGCCGCTTTGGCCAAAGAAAAAGTTTTAAGCTGGGATCAGGCCAATGAAAGCATCTTAAGTGTTTTCTCTATTCAAGATTTTACTCGTTCATTTATTTCTATTGCCATCATGGTGGTCGCTGCTTTTGGAATTTATAATATTTTAAATATCGTAGTGAACCAAAAGCGCAAAGACATCGGAATCCTTCGCAGCATGGGATTTGATGGCAATGACATTGTAACATTATTTTTGTTACAGGGTGTGGTCTTAGGTTCTTGCGGAGGCACCTTGGGACTGATTATGGGGTTCACAGTTTCAAAGTATGTTGGCACTTTGAAAATCGGCGGAATGATGGGTGGAATGGTTATTAATTATTCACCTTCGATTTACATTACGGGCTTTTTAGTAGCTCTAGGCGCCTCGATCATTTCAAGCTATCTGCCCGCTCGATCTGCGGGAAAATTAAGACCTATTGATATTGTGCGAGGCGGGGAATAGCGATGATCAAAGCTGTTGATTTAAAAAAGTCTTTTAACAATCCTCCTCTTGAAATTCTGCATGGTCTAAACTTTCAGATTAATGACGGATCTTTTGTTTCAGTCACTGGCAGATCTGGATCTGGCAAGTCGACACTTCTATACTGTATTAGCACCTTGGATGCTCCAACCAGTGGGCAGGTTTTTTTCGACGGTCAAGAGCTTGGCGAAATGAGTTCTGAAGATTTACACGAGTTTCGCAATCAAAAGATGGGTTTCATTTTTCAATTCCATTATCTTTTGCCAGAGCTGAATTCTTTAGAAAACGTGCTTATGCCCGCACGAAAAACCGGAAGGCATCTAGAAAAAACCGAACGCGCTAAAGAACTTTTAAAAATTGTAGGTCTTGAACAAAAGTTGGATCGCCTTCCGCGAGAGCTTTCAGGTGGGGAACAACAGCGTGTTGCCATCGCACGATCTTTGATTATGAATCCCAAATATCTTTTTGCCGATGAGCCCACTGGAAATCTAGACAGCGCCAACGGAGAACTTGTGATGGAAATTTTAAAGTCCATCACTCGCGACGGCAAAACTTCCGTCATCTATGTGACCCATGATCCGGATTTTGCCGCGATGGCTGACCACTCTATTCAACTTGCCGATGGAAGAATTATCTTGGATGAGATCCGAGGCCAGACAACGCCGCCTCGGTAAAAAAAGTATTTTCTTCGCTTTAGTTTGGCACTATGACCGCACGACCTTGAATTTGACCGGCCTCTAGTTTTTCGTAAACCTTTGGAGTTTCATCCAGCTTGAAGTGGGTCACTTCCGCGTGAATGCGACCGGATTGCGCCAGACTTAAAACCTCTTGAAGCTCAGCTCGAGAGCCCCAATACGGAGTGCTGACCATACAGCCAAAAGGAATTGAAAAGCCATCCATGGTAAGTTTTCCGCCACCCAAACCGACAATAGTAAAGTGACTGTTCATACCGACGATTTTACTTCCCAAATTGACTGTGGGTTGCACGCCGACGCAGTCTAAAACCAAAGCCGCTTTGCGTGGACCACAAAACTTATTGATTTGCTCTGCGGCCTCGTCTGTAGACTTCGTATTCACAACAAGGTCTGCGCCCATTTTTTTCGCCAACTCAAGTTTGCGATCATCCACGTCTCCAGCGACAATGCGACATCCTGATAGGCAACGCAACAACTGAACAGCCATGTGCCCCAGACCACCTACCCCTAAAACCACGGCCGTACTTTCTGGAGTTAACAAAGGCAGTGCTCTTTTAATAGCATGATAAGGAGTCAAAGCAGCATCACTTAAAGGTGCTGCATCTTGAGGTTTCAAATTTCCCAAAGAAACAAGCAGACGCTCTGACGGAACGATCATGTAATCGGCCATGCCTCCGTCTGATCCGAGGCCCCCGCCATAGGATTGACCTGGCTTCCAGTTTTCACAGTAATTTTCAAAAGACTGTTGGCAAGAGTGACAATGACCACATCCCCAGGGACCATAGATGGCCACGGCGTCGCCCTCTTTCCAATTCTTCACACCCGCTCCGATGCTAGCAACCCAACCTGCATTTTCATGCCCCAACGTAAAGGGATGATTGATGCCGATACCTTGATGAAGCACGTGAAGATCCGAATGACAGACCCCTGCTCCACCAATTTTAACTAAGACTTCCCCAGCTTTAGGCTCTGGTGTCGGAAGCTCTATGACCTGAGCGGGCTGACCTACACCAACAAAACGGACTGCTTTCATAAAAGACTCCTTTTGTAAGAAAGCTAGTCCACTTCCCGCTCTGACTCAATGATTCCCATCATGTATCTATGCAGGCAGAGTAAATAGTGCGTCCGAATTCACTAACCAAGACATTCATCCAGATCTAGCCTGCCGACCTTCAGTTGACCAATTTGCAAAGACAGTGAACAGTTAAGACTGCAACGGAAATTTAAAGGAGTATTCAGTGAAGAGTTTAATTTTAGCTCTGGTATTATTTGCAGCCCCCGTGACTCAAGCGGCCCCCGCTCTTTCAAATGTCAGTTCCCAGGACTTTGAAGACATCTCAAAAGAAATGTCAGCAAACTTCACTCATAACTCTATGTTGGGTGCAGCAAAAATGGGGACACTTTTGGGTGTTCAGGTCGGCCTTGTTGCCGCCTCCACTTCCACTCCAAAAACGAATGACATCGTGAAAAGAAATGCCGACGCCGAACTTTCTAATATTTATAATGCGGGCCTTTTGGTCTCTGTGGGCATTCCATTTGGCATTGCATTCGAAGGTGTTTTACTGCCTGAAACAAAAGCCTCTGGCGCAAGCTTTAGTGTTACTTCATTGGCAGTAAAGTATAACATGAACGACTTGATCCCGATCTTGCCACTGAATTTAGCTTTGCGTGGATTTTATTCTACAGCAAATTTCAAATTCAACCAAACCATCAGCTCTGTAGATTCTTCAGTCGAAAATAAAACTTCTATTTCGGGTTTACAGATTTTGTTGTCACCAATGACTCCGCTGATTGATCCTTATGTCGGAATCGGTCTGTTAAATGCTTCAAACACCCTTGAGGCTAGCGGTTCAGCGATCTTTGACCCAAGCTACACGACATCTCAGTCAGAGACTAAAAATATTTCCGGTACTCAGTTCTTGGCAGGTGTTGATTTAAATCTATTGTTATTCAAAATCGGCGCAGAATATTCTCAAGCGTTCGGTACAAGCAAATACGGCCTTAAATTAGCCGTAGGTTTTTAATAAAAATTAAATAGAAGCCCCGTCCAAAGCGGGGCTATATTCTTAAAAATTATCTAAAAAGATCTGCAGCTGAAGCTGCCGTAGCTGCTAGGGAACTAACGTTCGTAGCACGATTGTCCTTAGCGTTGACCGTCTCTGCCACTTCTCCGTTTTTCTCTGCAGCAACTGGCACCGCTGGCACGACAGGAGCCACTGGCACCACTTGCTCTGTTTCAACAATCGGTGTCTCTACATTGACGTCTAAAGCTGTTTTAAGTAACGGCTTAGTCGCTCCTTCCGCTGCTTTAGTGACAGGGAAGAGTTGGATATTTAGCTGATATACTCTTTCGCCTTTTTCTTTCATGCGGGCGATCGAATTGTCCTTATGAAAACCCTTACGCATTTGGCGCAATTTGAATTTGATTTCCTCAAACTCTGATTTTGTTAAAGACATTGTCAAAGTACCAAATTCTCGATCAGTTGGTTGATCTTGATATAAAGACTCAAGGCCTAAGTACATAAGCTGTGATTGCAACTTACGCACTAACGCCACGGGCACGTCTTCAGGTGATTCGATCAGACTGCGACCTTTTTTTAGCGCCCCTGTTTTTTCATCACGGCGAAGTTCGCCAGTATTTAACAAAGTCGCAAGTGCGTGTTCGATTTCGTCTTCAGAGGCTTTGTCACGCAAAAGACTTTTCAAACCGGCAGTGTCAAACGAAACGCCTTCTTGATCCACCATCGCATAAACGATCCACGTCACCCAGTTCGGAACCTTTTCCCACGTCTTGCGATCAATTTCGCCTGACTTCAGTTTTCCCGCCACCCGGTGTTCACTAAGTTTTTTTAGGTACATATTGCGATCAGCAGGGTCCGTGGCTTGGGTAAAATGCACCAACAAACGGAACTCTTCTGTTTGATCTTTCATAAAGCTTAAAGCTTTACCGAACTTGCCGATCATATCTTCGGAAAGATTTCTTTTTCCTTCGATGATCATTTTCAGATAGTTTGGAGATTTAATATTCGCCGCTGCGGAAAAGACTGCATAGTTGTAAGCTCTTAAAGAGCCCTTCGAACTTTGCCTTTTAAAGCGATAGAAATCCGCCAGAAACGAGCGGTAATTCATGTAATCAGAAAGGTTCGGAGAATTCACCGAACCCATTGAAATTTCTTTGCCTTTGTTAAACTCAAGATGACTGTTTTGCATAGAAATCAGATCTCCTTTTACCTCAAATAGTTCACCTGATTTGAATCGGCAAAACAAGCACAAAGCAGATTTTTGCTATCGCAAAGCGCAACGAAAGTGCCCTTTGCAGAAACGCAGAATGATCCCAAGAAGGAACTTTTCCCCAAGCCCGAAGGGTTCCAGGCCGAAGCGCAAAAAAAAAGGGGCTCCCAACCCGAGAGCCCCTCAAAAGGAGTAAAGCCTAAAAGAACTTAGATATTAACGAGATAAACGCAAAGTCACCCCGCGAATGTCCACGTCACCACGATTGATCAGCATGATGTTTTCTCCACCTTGGCCAATCACAGCATTTTGTGGGATCACACTGTGTCGCGTGTTATAGCGATCAATTTGCAAAGTTCTGCCCGAACTAAAACCACCCACAACAACATCAAGTAATGCAGAGTTGTAAGCTGGTGTCGCATCGATCAGGATTTCTTGAACCCTGTAACCACGCAAATTGTAAACGTCGATGTTGTATGACAAATCCAAACGATCATTGCCAATCAAACGACGAGCCACATTCAACGGAACTTCGATGCTGCGACCGGGATTGCCGGGACGACCTGGGCGCCCTGGAACTCCACCGCCACGGCTGCCTTCCACTAAGTTAACTGTGATTGATGACACATTTACTGTTCCGCGCACTGCTAACTGCAAAGAACGAATTTGCTGTCCCAACACTGTGGCAAAACGAGGAATCAGTTCGATCGTTCCTTGCGAAGCATAAGAACGATCTTCTTCGCGACCATCCACTAACAAGGCAAGCTCCCCATTGCTCATCCCGCGGTTGGTTTCAACAACAACAGATTTGACGACGTAACCGTTATAGTTTTCACCAATGTTCGCCAACTGACGAAGAGGAATCGTTTCATTTGAAAGACGACGATTTAAATAAATCACTTTTCGCTCTTGGCGACCCACACCGATGGGTCCCCCGAAGTCATCTTGGCCACCTGGATAGCCTGGTGGAAAACCACCGCCAGGACCACCGGGATAAATTCCCCCTTGAGGTGGCGGAGGAGGAAGTGGTGGCTGTTGGGGATACCGAGGACCCCGTGCATCTGGCACAATATAAGCCCCAGCTGAAGCTGAAACCAAAGTAATCGCTGCGAAAGTTAATAATAGGCTGCTTTTTAGAGTCATTATGTCCCCCGAGTGGTTGAAAGTTTCCACAGAGCTTCCCTAAAGCAATGCTCGGGCCAACATATTCGAGGTCAAAAAGACACTAAGAACTAATTTCACAGAAATAGGGCGATTTCAGGAACATCATAATAAGGGGTCCCGAAGGGACATAGACGACACACAAAATAGCAGTTGGTGTTTCTTCTAAGATCGTCACAAAAAAAGAGCCGCAGCTTGGAGTCTGCGGCCCTTAAGGGAAGATTATAGTTTCTTGGGGAAAAACTATCTCAAACTTAAGCTTTCTTCGTTCAATTCAACCAAAGGTTTGATTTTTCTCATGAACGTGATCATGAACTGATCTTGTGGGAAGCTTGCACGTTTTCTCATTTTCATAAGAAGACGAACTTGGCCCAAACCGTTGTTAGCAACCATACGAGCCTCACCGATTGAGTTTGCGTAAGTCAGTTGCGTGTTGTCTAAAGAAATCAAATCCAACGAATCATCTTGGTCTTTTCCGATACGAGCAAGATTAACGTTTACTCCCGAACCAGCTTCAGGGGCCAACAAAGGACCCGCAAAACCAAGAAGTTCGTTATTCACACCCTTAATAGTCAACGCAACACCAGAGCGGCCGTTAACTACTTCAAAAGAACTCATACGAATCGTTTTGATTTTATTGGTTACATTTAATTGCTTCGCAGAGCTGATAAAGAAATCGCGGATCCATAAATACTCTGGGTTGTCAGAATATTTTTCTGGAAGGTTTGTGTAAGTGTCAGCTTGCGAGTCTCTGAATACCACACTTACGATGGCACTTGGTGCTGTTCCGATTTTCAAACGCACCAAAGTGTTCTCACAACCACCATCTAAATCAACACACTTCAAAGTACCTTCGATAGCGCGAGCGCCCGTTGTTTTTTCGCCATTTGCAGCGCGAACAACACGAAGTTTAGCAGCATAGCCAC
This sequence comes from Bdellovibrio sp., assembly GCA_013360185.1. Classification (GTDB taxonomy): domain Bacteria; phylum Bdellovibrionota; class Bdellovibrionia; order Bdellovibrionales; family Bdellovibrionaceae; genus Bdellovibrio. The sequence continues at coordinate 2,277 of JABWCO010000090.1, read as the reverse complement.
CCTCACCGTTTGCACCAGCAAGGTTGTATACTTTAGTTGAAGAACCTTCTTGAATTTTCAAAGTAACCATTGCGTCACCTGAATAAGCATCCAGGCTCAATTTTGCAGACATCACGGAAGCAGCCGCTTGCAGATTTAAGCGACGAGTTTCAGCGTTTACTTTTTCGTTACGAGCTCTTAGGAAATTTAAAAGATCATCTGTAGAAGACGAAGTATAAACCAAACCATCGGCTGTCACTGCACCCGTCATGCGTTTAGAAATGTTGTCACGGTTTAAGTTTGCAGGATCATTTGCATTATAGTCTGAAGGCAATTGACTGATTTCAGGTCCAGAGACTGGTTTTGTGCCTGCAACTATCGGCGTCGGAATCACAGTCTGTGAAGAAGGCGCTGGCGGAGTCGGTTTACCTGGTGCTGGTGGAACTGGTGGCGGCGGAGTTTTACCCGCGTTTGCCGGAAGTGGTGTTGGCGACAACGGATTAGGTTGTTGCGCTGGCTTATCCTTACCAGGTGTTTTTACTGATGGAAGTGGTTCCGGAGTTGGCGGAAGAGTATCATCAGCTTTATCTGGATCTGGAAGCGAAGTTCCCGCTTGACCGTTCGCATCTGCAGACTTAGTCCCAGAGTTAGCTTCCGGTGCAGGGCTTGCTCCAGGAGCAGGCTGAGTTTCAGGCGTCGCTGGCGGAGCCGCGATAACATCTTTTTTTGAACCACAAGCTGTCAGACTTAAAGAAGTCAAAAGAGCAGCCGTGATCATTTTATGCTTAGTAAGCATTGGTAACATGAAAAACCTCCAAGTATTCTGTCACGAGACGATGGAACCTAAGCAAGGCCCGGGCCATGACTTGCCACTCCTCATCAGGCCTTGTATTGCTTATAAGATCCGTTTTACACTGCCAAAAAGAAGGATTTACATGCCCGTACAACAATTCGGCGAGCTTATAGGCAACCCACAAAAACTGACAAAACATCTGATTAAGGTTATTTTTGCCTCTTTTATTCTCGCGATGATAGCGATGCGCTTTTGGGATCAAACGGTTTCTTTGTACTTCGCTGAACCCCAAGTAAAGGACGCGATCTGGGCAATAGCGCGTGTGCTTACAGATCTGGGGCTTTCTGAATACTACTTTGCCTTAGCCCTAGGGACCTGGGCCTTCTGTAAATGGATCGGCCCCAAGTTCGCAGCTTTTAAAAAGCATCCCGAAACATTGGATTACTATCGCCGCTGGGGCTTAAACTTCTTTGTCGCTTTAATAGTCAGCGGAGTAATCACCCACCTCATCAAGTTTACCGTGGGTCGTCAGCGCCCCCACAAAGCTCCCGATTATGATCCTTATGTCTTCACACCTTTTACCACTCACTGGCATTGGCACTCTTTTTCGTCAGGCCACTCACAAGTGATCTTTACCGTGGCGACCATGATGAGTGTCGCTTTTCCAAAATTTCGTTGGTTTTGGATCCCCTTTGCGGCAGTCATTTGCCTCACTCGCGTGGTGGTTCACGATCACTTCATCAGCGATATTATTTTTGGGGCCTGTGTCGGATATGTCGGTACGTTGCTCGCAATGAATTGGATGAAAGCAAAAACCGAAAACGGTCTGTACAAAAAATAAACTAATTATTTTCAGATAGGAATTCCACCAAATACTGGGATTCCTTTAATGACTTCATGATCTGTTGATATTGCGGAATATATCTTTCCACCAAAGTCCAAAATCTGTCGGAGTGATCCATGTGCTGTAAATGTGCCAGCTCATGCACAATCACATAATCAATTATTTCTTGAGTAAACACGATTAAGCGCCAGTTCAGGTTAATGATCTTTTTCGAAGAACAGCTGCCCCATCTGGTTCTTTGTTCGCGAAACTTTACTTGGGCAGGATAAAGATTCATGGCCTCAGTCCAAAACTGCAGACGTTCACTTAAAAAACCGACAGCTTCGCGCTTATAAAAATGCCGAATTTCTTTAAGGGCCGTGGGATGCTCTTGGATCAATGAATTCGCACTCCACTCATTGCGTGGAATGTGCAGCAACAACTCTTGATCCGTTAAAGACACGAATGGCTTTTTATTTAAAGTGATTACAACTTTTAAGTGACGGTCCACGCCGCGAAAGGGAAATCGTTCATAGGCTTTGATTTTTTTCTCAGGGAATTTTTCGGCGATGTCCTGAAACTTCTCAAAGTTCTTTTCAATCCAGTCTTTCTTTGCCATCAAAAAATCTACGATCACTTTGTGCGTGACGCTTTTAGCGGCGACCACTTTGATTGGCTTATT